>CAYQMZ010000792.1:0-3848 GCA_964418725.1 uncultured Pirellulaceae bacterium | reverse complement strand
CGTCGTTTGTATTTCGTTGCCGACGACAATCGCCAGGTTGTTTCCGGACACGTCTCTCAATTCATCAGAGGGCATCGAAAAATCAAGATGAAAGACGGGGCTCAAGTCATTTGGCGATCCGTGTCGTCGTAAATCGTCGATCGCCTCCGGTGAGAGAGCGGCATCGTATTCCACATAGTCTGCGATCAGCCCACCACTTGCTTTGATGAAGGCAAGATCAGCGTTGAATGACGAAGACGAAGCGTTGGCTACCGCATTGATATAGGTTGTCGTGTCTCCAGCGTCGAAGGTCTTGGCGACATGGAACCATTCGTCACCGCCCACGAGCGAATTCCCACGCAGCCATGCTGCAATCGTCCAGGAGTCGCCCGCGGCCTGAGAACCCAAGCTTGTTTGTTGCTGGTCAAGGACTAACAGATCCCCGTTATCCGTCGGCTTCCACTCAAACAAAATTGGGACGCTCCCATTTTCTAGCAGCGGTCCGGAATCCGAAGGATCGGACAGTTCGACTCGCCCAGGGCCGCCATACGCGGCGGTTGTCGACGCGGTCAATTGGAACGATGGATAGATGGGCTCACTGGATTGCACGACTTCAACGACATCCCACACCGTATCCAGCACAACAGGCGATGATTCAACAAAACCACGCTTCGGCACTGCCCGAATAGTGACTGTTGTACTAACGGTGGGATCTATTCCCGACAGCACGTATTCCGACTCGTCCAGTTCTTGCGTTGCTGGGTCATCGACTTGCGTGACGGTATGCGGTTCACCAGCATCGAATTCACGATTACCATTGGAGTCTGCATAGACAATCCATTCCGACAACGGGGACTCGTCCGTATGACGATCGCCGTCCCCGTCCGCATCTTGGAACAAGTGCCCTCGCACCTCAGCAAAGTACCGCTGCACAGAGCCCGCACTTTGCGGTGCAACGTTAAAGCCACGTTGGTCCCACGAATCTCGAGATGGGTCGTACTCGACGGCAATTCCGATCGCCAACGAATCACTCAGTAGACGGTGCGTCTCCGTAATTCCACCGTTGTCTTGCAAAGGACCAATCTTGGGATTTAGGTCGATCACATTCGTACTGGCTGTATCCGTCTGTTCGATCAAGACGTTGTTGCGGCCGACGCCAGCCGAGTTCAGCGACACAATTGAATTCGTGACAGTGAATCGCCCATTTGAAGCAATCCCACCCAGCGTGTTTGCTGCGGTGTTATAAACCACGGTGGCATGGTTAATGTCGAGGCTGCCGTTGCGATGGAAAATTGCGCCGCCGTCGCCTTCGGTAACGTTTCCGGAAATCGTGCTGCGAGTAATCGTCGTCGTGTTTCCCGACTGATGAATTGCTCCACCACCGCTTCCCGCCAACACTCCAGCAACCGACGTATTCCGCGATAGCGTGCTGCGATCAATCGTCAACTCGCCCGTACTGTAAATGGCTCCTCCGCCCGTTCCGCCGCGATCCGTCACAGAGTTTCCGTCGATCGTAGATTCGCTGATCGTCAATGAACCACTGTTCCAGATCGCTCCCCCTTGAAGCTCGGCCGAGTTGTTCCGCAACGCCGACTTCTGCAATGTCAGCGTTCCACTGTTGCGAATCGCTCCCCCAGCTACAGCCGTACCATTCCGCAACGTGACTCCTTCCACAATCAGACTCGCATCACCACCGATTTCGAAGAAGCGATTCTGTTGCGACGCATCGATCGACGTTTGATTCTGTCCGGCACCAATGATGCGCAGTTCTCGATCGGTCAGTTCTATCTGAGATCCGACCGAGTAGCTTCCTTCACGCAATACCACCGTACTGGTGTTGGACGAAAGTTGGCTTAGGTCCAGCCGACCGACTTGGTCGATGATCTGCACGGCCGAGTCATCAATGTCGACGGAGAAACTGGCTGAGCCGTCCTGAGCGATGAGCGAAATATCGCGATTTACGGCCCCGTCACTGGCGAGAACCTGCCCAAATGGAATCTTTATTGAGTAGTCTCCGTTGTCGATCGCGTGCCACGATCCTACTTCGCGAAGTTCGGAGCCAAAGGACGTCGGCGGCTGAATTGTGTAGCGTGCAAAAAGTTTGCGTCCCAACATCACGACATGTTCCAGGCTCGCCTGCAACGGAATCGATGTGAATCCATCACGCGTTGCGATCAGATCAGCCTGGTCGATTGAAGCAGGATCAATCGATTGGCCTTCGCTGGCGGAGTACTCAACCTCTACTTGAACCTGATCGCCGGGTGATCTTACGACGCTCGTCCGAACTAACCGTGCAGTGGGAGCGTCACGCAATGTTTCGAATGCCGCCTGCGCGTTCAGCATACCGCCGGCGCCGATTTGCAGTTCCATGCCACCAACTCGATCTGCACTCGCGAAAATCGAATCACGAATGTCCGTAGCGGAAGCCGTTGGCTCAAACGCAAACAACAATGCAGCAACCCCGGCAACATGCGGCGCAGCCATACTCGTGCCGTTCTTGCGCGACGTTAGTTCGGCCAAATCTGTGGCCCCGGACCGTAGGCTGAGCACGTCTAGTCCCGGCGCGGCGATGTCCACGCTGCAGCCTCCACTTCGATCCTCAAAGCAATCTCCAAAATTGCTGAAACTCGCCAATCCATCTCCGGACAAATTACTGGCAGCGACCGCCAACATGTTGTCCGCAACGTAGGCGGCAGGGTAGCGGGGCACGACGTCCAAACTGAATCCCTGGCGTAGGCTATCCCCGTTACCAGCCGCGACGACCAACAGGACATCGTTGGCCACTAAACGCTCGACCGAGCTTTCGAATGCTTGGCTAAAGTCAGCCCCGGTAAAGCTGCTGTTGATGACCCTCACCGCCACGCCACTACGACGCAACTGCGTTAGATACTCAAGGCCAGCAATCACGGTTGATGTGGAACCTCGGTTCGTACTGTCGAGGACACGAATCGGCATCAGAGACGATCGCCAGTTGACCCCAGTTGTGGCCAGCTGATTGTTTCCTTGGGCCGCGATAATCCCAGCCACGTGTGTTCCATGCCCGAATGCATGCTCGTCGAATGGCTCGTTATCCCAATCTTCGAAATCCCATCCGACTAGATCGTCCCGAAAGCCGTTTTCGTCTTCGTCCAGGCCGTTTTCCCAGAGCGGATCTTCGAGAATATCTTGGGCGTCAATGAAACCGTTGGCGTTCCGGTCGAATACCAAGTCGACATTCGCTGTCGCGTTCAAGTCGTAGAAGGTGATCCTCCCATCCGCATCCGTATCGATCAGTTCCGCGCGAAGCCCAACCGGAATCTCACCTTGGTTCAACCAGATGTTCTGGGCGATATCCGAATGGGTATAGTCCACCCCCGTATCCATCACTCCGACCATCACATTGGTGCTGCCGTGGCTGTGGCTCCACAGAGACGAAACGCCCACGACGTCCAACGTGTCTTGCTGATCAACGAATGACGGGTCATTTGGACAGTCGACACCGCAGTCGTCGACGGACACCGCACCGTCCAACTCGAACTGAGCGATCGCAGGTTGCCCGGCCAACCATGGCGTAATCACTTCCGGGGACTCAAGCGTTTCCACCAAGACGACTCCCGGTTGGCCTAGCCCTCTCACAACACGGGTCGGAGCCAGTCCGTCATCTTCCACCAACCCCTCAAAGAGCCTTTCGACAGCAAGGACCGAAGTCAGCTCTCGCTGTGCGTCCGCCATTCGCACGATGTAAGCATGACCGGTGGACGAACCGCTGTACGAATCGTTCGAGGCCTCGGGGCCCATCGGCATATGCCGCATCTGAATACGCTGAAATTCAAACGTATTTGAAGCTGGCCGGACCTCGAACCAATCGGATGCCAAAATGGGTTGAAGAC
>CAYQMZ010000791.1:0-3854 GCA_964418725.1 uncultured Pirellulaceae bacterium | reverse complement strand
GTGGGACAGTTTCAGTTGGCTAAGCAGTAAAACCTCTCTCGCTAGGTTCTGTCGTGGAAATGCAGCTCGAAGCGGAAGAAGGGATCAATCTCGGTAGTCGATGTCGCAGTTGGGGATCGCGGCTTTCAGTTCTTCAATGTCCGTCGGCTCCATTTTTGATTCGCGGATGGACAGGTACTCAAGGGTCCTCATCTGCGACAGGTGCGGAACCCATTCACTTGTGACGTTTTCTCCACGAATGTAGAGATGAATGAGAGGCACCTTCTTTAAATGTACCAATCCTTTCTCTGTCACCGGCGTGTGTCCGATGGACAAGAGTCGCAGTTCTGGCATCTCTGGAAGGTATCGCAGATGATCGTCTTTGATATTCGTCTTCGGCAATGTGAGTCGATGGATCTGGGGGTGTCCGGCGAGAAACGCAAGGTTCTCACCTTGGAATGAGGTGTCTTGAACGTCCAGCTCTCGAAGCTTTCGCAGCCTGCTCGCTTCTCTCAGGAACGTTCCTTGAATTCCCTTCATCAGGCTTAGATCGAGTCGCTCAAGTTCTGTGAGAGTCATCAACTTGGCAAGTCCTTCGTCCGTCAACTCAGGGTTTCGGTCGAGAACCAGCACCCTTAATTGTTTCATCTCGGCGATCTGCGAAAGCATGTCGTCGGTAACATCGTTTCGAGCGAGGTCTAGCCAATGGAGATTGGGGAGTTCACGCAACGCATTCATCAACGCGTCGGAGCCAGACTTGCGATCGGCCAGTCCCACGTAGACGACGGACCTAAAGTAGTCTTCACCGATGGTCTGTTGCAGCCACTTCGGCCCGGGCAGCTCGCGCGTAGGATCGAACGTGTTGTCTGATGGGAACTCGGTGTACGGAAGCGGCCAACTTCTGGCTTCGTAGCTGAAGCTGATTTTTCCGTTGGCCTTTTCGACAAGCTCGATCGCGGCTCTTTGCGTTCTCGCCCGGTGAGACAACGCGGCGATCCATACGCAGATTACTGTGATGAGCAGCAAAAGCATGCCCAAGCTTACTCGGAAGAATCGTTTAAGTGATCGAGTTGGTGATTGAGCGGACATGTTGCTATCCGGGTGGAGCGGCGGTCGCATTTATTGTTGGCCGCACAGAATGTCGGAGCAAGCGCAGCGGTATGGATACGCCACCTCGGCGATGAAGAATTCGGCAATCAGCAAACCTGCGCCTGGAGAGATTGCCCCCGCAGATTGGACGCGCTTTCATGAGTCGCACCCATCGTCGTTGGCGAATTCTTTGGAACGCCACAGCCCTCTGGCTAGACTAACGATGTCTGATCAACCACGCGTGAGAGAACGATGCACAACTCCTCGGCCAGACAAAAAGTTTGTAGCGGCAACCGCATGAAGTGGCTGGCTAGAGTCCAGGTTGTTGCAACGATGCTTGGGGGAATTGGTTCTTCCTTGCTTCCCGCCCAAACTGTCACTGTCGAAGTTCCGGCAGGCGGGGGCCCTTTGGCAATCGTTGCTTCCGGCGACTTCCTACATCCGGGGCTCGACTTTCATTCAGCCTCTGGTGGCTTGATCCCTGTTCCCGGTGGACCGAATGCGGTCGGCGATCCTTTCACGTTCCTCGCAACGAACACGGAAAACCGAGTGACTTATGAAGGCCTTGGTAGCCCCGTTGAGTTTGTTGACGGTTCTTGCATCGTACTGTCAGTAGGAGCGAAGGCCGGCACGGACGATGTCCAACTGTTCTGGGCTCCATTCGCGTCGGCCACGGCGCCTGTTGACATCAAAGATGTGACTTGCGCTGATTCCGTACCTGAGCCGTCCACCTTGGATCTGTTCGGAATTGCGCTGGTCGTGCTTTGCTTGAGTCGGCGAGGCCGGGGGAGACGAAGAGCACGGCCGAAATAGTCGACGCTTCCGATACTTGAGTGTCGTTTGACGCATAGCCGGCGACGGATGACAAAAGAAGAGGACCGTGGTGAACTTGCCGCCACGGCCCCTTGCCTGAATCGTTCGCTTGGTTCGTTACGATTGGAGAGATGCCTCGAAGTCGGCGAACACTTCTTCGGCAATACGATCGAATGTCGCTGCGGTGTTCGGAGTTTGAGCACGCGAGTTGAACAGTGAATCAAACAGGTAGCCGAATGAGAAATTGGCTACCAATTGATCGCGCGTCCTCACGACTCGGGTTGTAATTGTCCCTTGGTTGATTCCGATCGAATCCTCGAACAGGCCATTGCCCAGTGCGACGATATTGGAAGGATTGGAAAGCTGCCTTGCTACACGACCAATAACTCGGTCGAGCGAGTTAAGTCGGGTCAATTCATCCAACACATCTTGTGGAACTCGGAATCGGTTTACAAAATCGGCCTGCTCTGTTGTGAGGCCTTGTGTGTCTCCGACGCCCTGGTCATTTCCAGTGTCTTGATCGCCACCGTTGTCTTGATCGTTTCCGGCACCTTGGTCACTGCCGGCGCCTTGGTCAACCTCGGGTCCCGGTTCGTTTCCTGGATCTTGGTTGCCACCGGCTTCGATCTGCTCCACCAGATCAGCGAACTCGCGTCGAATGCGGCGAAGTTCCGTAGCATCGCCTCGACTGAGAGTGTCCAAGAAGCCGGTTCGAACTAGGGAACGAGTCAACAGCGTGTTGAGGTCGCCAAGACGAGCGACGCGATCGGAAATCTCAATCCCAGCGGCTCGCGCCTCGTCGATCGTTGTTGGTACGGAGGTCGGAGTTTCCGAGGGTTGCTCAGGGGCTTGCAGTTCAGGAACTACCGTCCTGCGTGCATTCACGTTGTCGACCACGACGGCGTCTTGGTTTCCTCTGCCGTTGTTGATGTTCAGTAGATCACGAATAGCCGAATCAGTGACTGAAATGCTGTCGGCCCCGGAACCTCCGTTAATTTGGAGCCTACGAGCACTTAGGTCCGACACCGTAACGACGTCACTACCACGATTGGTTGAGAGATTCCCACGGTTGATCCGCGTGTTCGAAACGGAGGCCGCATCATTGCCGCTTCCCGTCGCAAAGGCCAAGTCAACCGCGCGGGAATTCAATACTGAGACGACGTCGTTACCGGCCCCGGTTCGGACCGTCAGTCTGCGAGCTCGCACGCCGTCAATGGTAACCGAATCGTCACCGCCTCCCGTGTTTACTACGATGTCTCGACGAACACCGCTGACTTCTTGGGAATCGCCTTCGGAGCCTTCGTAGTTGACGTTCGTCCCGTTTTCACCACGGACGATAAAACTGCCTCGTTCATCACCAGCACTAACGCTTACCTGGTTGTCTTGAGCATCCCCTTCAATCAACAGGCTTCCGTTTGCGACCGAGACGAATACGTCGCCAGCGAGAAGTTGCTTTTGTTCTAGCTTTTCAAACTTGGGCGAAAATCGATTCTTTGCAGGCATGGTTTTGCTTCTTCTTCGTTTTGTGATTTGGTGTTGCTGTGACGAGCGTCTTCAGCGATGCGGGTTAGACGTTGAAACGTCCCGGCTCTTACGTCGCACTCGTTGACAGCTTGTCAAAGCCACAAAGAAATTAGTAAGCGACCATGGCCGCCTGTTTGGAAGGTGTTCACGAGCGGTGGTCAGCCAACACTTAGAGATAGGCGTTTCTGGTACAAGCGATGCAGGTCGTCGCGGTAAGCTAAACCGTCCTGCTTTGACGAACTTGGTTGCGACAGTTTTGAGCCAATGCTGTCACGCGGCGCGGTGTTCTGGCTGTGTGTTTCGAATTCGAATTCTCCACGAGAGTGACCCAACTGGAGCCCGGCTACGTAGGGAAACCGGCGGTGACGTTGCGCGATCCGATCGATGTTTAGGGCGTGGCTCGCTCTTTGGCTCCAAGACGTCGCGGGACGGTCGGCATGACACAGATC
>CAYQMZ010000790.1:0-3866 GCA_964418725.1 uncultured Pirellulaceae bacterium | reverse complement strand
GCGTGGCGGAAGTTTGACGAATTTGAGTCGGGCGAATCGCTGTCCGCATGGCTGCGTGGCATCGCGAAGAACTTGATGCGTAACGCTTGGCGAAAACAAAGCAACGATCGGTTGGTGTTTGACGAATCGGCCGTAAACGTCGCGCAGAACGCAATTGAAGCGGTAGAGTCGCAGGGCGGCGACACTTGGCTGGAACGATTATCGGCGCTGTCGGATTGCATTTCGCGATTGCCGGCGCGGTCGCGGGAGTTAGTCACGGCTCGTTACGCGGACAAGCGAACGGCTGACGAGTTGGCGTCGAGTGTCGGAATTAGTGCCGAGGCGATTCGCAAACGATTGCAACGCATCCGCGAGCAATTAGCCGACTGCATCGAGCGACATTTGGGGGAAGCTACGGGATGAGCGAGCAACGAGGGGAAGACGACAAGCATATGCACGCGCCATCGGATCGCGATGCAGTGATGGATTCTTTGCTGTTCAGCCTGCACGAACAACCAGGCGAACGCGAACAACGAGTCCAGCGGTTGTTGAAGAAGTATCCGCAGCGTGAAGACAACTCTCGCATTCCGACGTCGCCAAAAGCACAAACTCACGATCATACGACACGCTTTCGCGCGCAAACGTCTCGCCTACGTATCGTTCTGGCTCTCGCGGCAATGATGCTGGTCACGTGCGGCGTCTACGTTTCACTCGCCCCGCCGTCGGCCCAAGCGGCGGTTGCCCGCGCGGTGAAAGTCCTGAATCAACGAGTCACACGTGTCTTTGACGTCGATATCACGACGCAGGGAGTCGTTCAAGAACCGCGCGAACTGTCCGCGAAGCTTTACAGGCAATCAACCGAGCGGTTTCTTTTGAGTTTTGAAAATGCACGAGTCGAACCGTTCATCGTTGCAGGCAATCCGCAGCGAAATTGGATTCGATTGGGAAGCCGGATTTGGCTAAGCGATGACGAGTCCAACAAAGGCTTTCCGAAAGACATGTTGTTCGATCTTGTGGCCATCCGGCAATTGCAGTTCAGCAAGTTGTTTGATGAATTACCGACAGACTACGACCTGCGTTGGCTCGATGATGCAATCTTGCCCGGCGACTCCAAAAGCCTGCATCGCATCGAAGCAGTCCGTCGACATTACGATCCGTTGATGCCAAGGCGAGTGGTGGTGTGGATTGATCCCGATTCGGACGTGACCCAACAAATCGAAGTGTCGATGCATGTAGCTGACTTTAGTGTGATTCGGACGTTCGTGGCCCGTTTTCGCGAAGAAGTCCAGCTGGACAAGGACTTCTTTCAGTTGGATTCACACCGATGAATGACTTTGTTGATATCAACCGCTGGGGATCCTCCCCGGACAGGACTCGAACCAACTGGAAAATTCGTTGAGATTCACAGACACGCAGACACCCATCCGCTCAACAACAGCGGGGAACTGTCGCCTGTCGGGGTCGCGAACAAACGCAAGCGAACTCTACCCTTCATAAACACGGGAACGCCACCGTATTCCACCGGACTCGGCGCCATCGGAATCAAGAACCAACTCGTCGTTCAGATCGCCACGAACTCATTCACCTAAAGAAATAGCACGACTCTACTGGGGTTTGGCATGATCAAGATCATTTGTGTAGCTTCCTTGTTCGTATTTGCATGGGAGTGTCAGGCGCAACACGCGGGATCCACGAAGGAGGACGAAGAGCATGCAACTCCATCAGCACCTGATACTGGTTCCCAAGCAGTTTCGCGGGACGAATCGGCGATCGTCTGTGCTTTCTTTGGTCTCGACAATGCGCTGCCATTTGGAGCGAACCTTCTTGCGCGCGGCGCTTTCAGAAGAGACGGGATGCCAGTCAATTTCCGAGACGAGATCGAAGGAAAGTCGCTTGATTCCGATGACTTCGTCGTGATTGACAGCCAAGGAACAAGACACACTCCCATCGGGGCGGTGCTGAGGCCAGCCAACGAAGAGGGCGAAAATCGAACCGTATTGCTTTTGGGTGAGTTTGGAGATGACGGGACCAATCCTCCAATCGAAGTGCAGATCGTTGGCGGTCTACTCACCAGGGAAAAACATCCGGAAGCATCTGCCCCGTCTGAAGCAAAGAACCTTAAAGGTGCCTCAACGAAAAACGTCATTCCTCTCGGCAACGGTCCAAAGATGTTCTTCGCCCAGATGCTTACAGGCAAGTTGGTGGAGAATCCTGCGGACGGCGGGCAGGTCGTTCAGGTTGCGTGGGAAGGAGGTATCAGGCCTATCGACAAACGCGTTGAAGAAAAGGATCTGTTTAAGTTCTACTTGGTCCACGTCAACGACAACGGCAAGCTGATTCCCGTGACGCCAACCTCCATTGCCGACATCGGCGACTACGACAATTTCCACCAACTAAGAATTGACTCCCACCACTCAGTTGCAAAAGTCTCGATGGCCGCAGGCACCGTTAAGGATCCCAACGGCGACCCGAACCCAGATACCGAGATTGCCGTGACATACGCGGCAACGCCCCAGAGCACGGTCACCGAACCGGGCAAGCCTCGTGCATTTCCAACGAGAGGAAAGAAGTAGATTATCCGTTGAGCCCACTAGCAGCGAGTAGGGCCGGTTCCCACCGACCACCTTCGTCTGCGCGAACAAACAATGGATTCGTATAGACAACGATCGTAATCTCTGAAGTTTGTATCAAATTCCCATTCGGCCGGTTGGAACCGACCCCACCTGAATCAGTCCGCCTTCTTTCTACGCTTCATCGTCGGAGATGGATCGACCACGGTTTCGAGATAGGTTTTCAGGCGCGTGTGTAGTTGCTTGGCTTTGTCAGCCTGCGTCGCGGATAGATCATGCTCTTCGGCGATATCCTCAACGACATTGAAAAGTTTGGCCGATTGAATTTCGCGTTTGGCATTCACCTCTGCCAGTAGCTTCCATTTGCCAGCCCGGATCACCGCCATTCCCTGCCGGGGGCGAGAAAAGATCAAGCCATCGATCGGACGCTTCACCGAATCGGTTTCCGGATTGGAAAACAGACTGACAAAGCTTCCTCCATCGAGTTCTTTGGAGAGTTTTCCTTTAACGCCTTTCCCGCCAGCCAGCTCATGAAACGTCGGCAGAAAGTCGTAGCCTGCTACAGGTACCCGGCAGACTGACCCCGCTTTGATCGAGGGGCCTCGAACCATCAAGGGGACGCGAATGCCGCCTTCGAGTAGCGAATGCTTGGCCCCGGACAAGGGAACATTCGGCGCAGGGCTCTTTGGATCGCCGCCCGGAACCGTGCCGCGTCCTCCGTTGTCGGTCGTGAAAACGACATAGGTATTGTCGGAGATTCCCCGCGCATCCACTTCGTCCAGGAGCCTGCCAATGCCGCTGTCCAGTTCTTCAAGCATTCCGGCCCATCCCTGCGAATAAGCCCGATCAGGGGCGCCTTTCTTCTGATACTTATCCAGTGAGCTCTGCAATAATTCGGTTCGCAGGTGCACCGCATAGTAACTGACCTGAGCATAGAAAGGCTTACCTGCTTTGGTTTGCTGGCGCATGAATTCGATCGAGCGATCGGTGACTGAGTCAGTGCGTTTCGGATCTTCGACGATGTGGGCCGGTTGCATCTTGTCAGCCATGCCACCTGTGACGTTTCCGGTGTGCCCGTCGCTCACGTCGTAGCCGCACTCTTCCGGCGAAGAAATCATCTTCTCTCCCCACTTTCCGAAGTGGGCACATTGGTAATCAGGATTCGCCTGCTTCAGTGCCCGTGGAAGCGTCATATGATCGGCCGGCACCCACTTGCTTTCGAACTCCGAACCCGAGCGAGCTGCACTCGTCCCGCAGAGGATGCTGCGGCGAGTGGGGGTGCAAAGCGGGGCGGGTGAATAGCCACCGGTAAAACGC
>CAYQMZ010000789.1:0-3867 GCA_964418725.1 uncultured Pirellulaceae bacterium | reverse complement strand
CCTCGAATCAAAGCTATCAAAGTCCAGCCCCGACTCAGCATCTTCACCGCTATGACAGTCCGCGCAGTAGTTGCCGACGAACTCAATCGCTTTGGCTGTTGACATCTCAGTCTCGGCCAGTGAGGTGTCTTCAGCCCAAAGAGGACTTCGCACACCGACTAGCAAAACGAGCAGCCATAAAGCGGTTGCGCAGGCCGACCTTGAGCGATGCCGAGTCATCTTGAACAACTGTTTTGAGGGTTGAAGCGACGGAGTGGCGAACCATGCTCCGTCAGGCGGGATACTCAAATTGTAACCAACCGCAGGTTTCTTGTACCCACCGATTCTGAGGTCGCACCACAATCGCCCCGTTTGGTGACTACCTAAAAATACCCAACGATGATGCGTTTGGCCGCAGTCGGCAAACAACGTCCGAGTCACGGCGTCCTCGTGCCGAGTCGCACAAGCCCATATAATCCGCCCGATTGAACGAAACACCGGATGCCGAGAACACCCGCAATGCGCTACCTGCTGCTCATCCTAATCACGACATTCACTTCACCGCTATTTGCCGAACGCATCTTCGAATCCAAAGTCCCCGTCAAGCTATTAGACGAAGGAGCTAACGAGGGGCCAGCGTGGCACCCTCAGTTGGGCGTGCTATCAAGCGGCAAAGGTGGCGTGCACTTGATGATGACAAGCAAGTTTAAGTTGATGTTCTTGCCGGATGCGGGCACGAACGGCCTGCTCTTCGACCACCAGGGGCGACTGCTGATTTGCCAGCCGAAGTTTCGCCGAGTGTCTAGGGTCGACGTCAAGACAAAGAAGATTGAGGTGTTAACGGATTCGTTCCAGGGAAAGAAGTACAACCAACCCAACGACATCACGGTCGACACCTTGGGCAACATCTACTTCACGGACCCCAAATACGGGAGTCGAGACGGGATTGAACAGCTTGACGCTGAGGGCCGCGCAATCGAAGGCGTCTATCTGATCCAAGCAGGCGATGGATCAGTGGAACGCGTCATCACGCACGAGGTAGATCGACCGAACGGCATCATGGTGTCTCCGGACGACAAGCACCTGTTCGTCGCAGGCAATAACAACAATAAGGCAGGCGGTGAACGCAAACTGTTTCGTTTTGACCTCGCTCCCGACCGCACAGTAAAGCTTGATAGCAAACTGGAGCTGTTCGACTGGAAAACCGGCCGCGGCCCGGACGGACTGGCAATGGATGTTGAAGGCCGACTCTACGTCGCCGGAGGACTAAACAAGCCTCACCCTCCGTTCGAAACAGCCAATGAATTCAAAGGCGGCGTCTATGTGCTATCCCCCAAGGGTGAACTTTTGGACTTCATCGCCATTCCGCGCGACGAAGTAACCAACTGCACCTTCGGCGGCAACGACCACCGCACTCTCTATATCACCGCCGGGGGCAGTCTCTGGAGTATCAAAACGACGACGCCGGGCGTCGTGCCAAAGTTCATCGCGAAAGCGTCGTGATGCGAGACACAAAACCGAGCGATTTGGTGACCTCCCAACGGGCGGACTCGCACCCCGCCGCCGCACATACGGCCCGCATAACTCGCAACGCCCCGTCGAAGTGTCCACCTCATCCCTGCAACACGTGCGCTGCGCATTAGTCAGTAGGATCTTGCGACAAGAACGTCACCTGCTGGTAAAGAACAGACAGCCATCGGCGTTCGCATGGCCTAGCGTTCAACTTGATGAAGTTGACCAGATGCCCTACGTGTTTCGCAATTGCATCAATACGTTATCGTCGCTTCAAACTCCGCGCGGAAAACACGGCACAGAATCAAGGGGCACAGCACTTGCATAAACCAGCGGGACCGCCGACGACTACATTGCTCACTTCATATGGCGATTAATAGCGGTTGCTGCGGGCGTCGCTATACTAAAACTTCAGCTCAACATCAAGTTAGATGCAGGCTCTGCCTAGATATGAAGCATAGACGAACAAAACGATGGCGGCACCTTTGGTCGGAACTCCTCGAGTCTCGCTGCCTTTTAACTAGCCTCGGGTTGGTCAAAAGCGGTATCGGCGTAGATGATGACGCGACCGGCACCGGTTATGTGCTGTTCAGTGAAGTTGACGTGCAGACTCGGTTCTCGCCGCCCCCAGTGATTGCGAACAGCGATCATCTAATCGCCGTTCGATACGAAGGCGGTCAGTGGCAGTACAACGACAACGAAGACTGGCACAACTTCAACCCAGTCGCGACCGACCACCTGCTTGCCGAGCTAGATTTCGATGCCGACACAGTTAGCTCCTACCAGTGCATCGCCGGCTCAGTTAACGGGATCTCTCACGGGTATGCCAACGACGACCTGACGCTGACCGCGAATCTCTGGAACGAAGATTTCAATACGGGCGAATTCACAGTCAACGGCACAACCTTTGACAAGACGTGGAGCCAATGTGCCTCCGTGTTGACGGTCACGCCCAATTCCGGCGAACCAGATCTCATCACCAACGCAAGCAACTTGATTATTGGCGGCAGGTTTGACGGAGATCCGTCAACGCTGCAAGTTCGCATCAACAATGGTGCTCCCTACAGTTCATCATCTACCGAACTGACGACCTCAGGATCCGACTGGGCGCTCGACCTAACGAACATCAACGGCGGCAGTGGCCTTGCCGACGGAACTTACTCGGTGAAAGTTTCTGTCGACAATGTCTCAAACGTGGCTGTCGATTTTGTAGAAGTCGACTCTACACCACCGATCGCAACGATTGTGGCTGTAGATCAAGACACTGGGTCGAATACCGATTTCATCACGACGGACAATCGAATCCAGATCGTCGGAACTTACTCACAGGGCAGCGAACTCAAGGTCAACTTTGATGGAGTGATGTACACGCTTGGGGAAAGCCCGCTGCTCAGCAGCAATGGTTCGGGGACCTGGACGTTAGACCTGACAAGCATTCCATTGACCGGCGGCTCTTACGACATCGAAGCCCAATCTACCGACGAAGCGGGCAACGAAAGCACGCAGGCAACCCAGAGCCTACAAGTTGTTACCGCAAGTATCGACAACGTCACCGACGATACGGGGCCGCAAGACTTCGTCACCGCAGACACAAACGTTCTGATTTCTGGCATGGTGACGCCGGGAGCAACGCTTTCGATCGACATTAACAACGGAGGCGGAACATTCCTTGGTGGACTGTCTCCCACGCTTTCCGGAAACAGTTGGACACTGGACCTTACCGGCACCACACTCCCACTCGATACGTACACCGTCGTTGCGAATGTCTCATACCTCGGCAATTCTGCGACGATCAGTCGCCAGCTACAAATAAGTAACGCTTGCTTTCACGTTGATTCGTTCGAGCTTCGCGACCCGAACGACAACCCAATCAGCAGCCTCGCCACCGTAAGCGTCGACCACGCTGGCGTTCCAACGGTAGGCATCAATCTCAATGACCGAAAAACTGCTACGTCGAACGTCTTCTACGTGGACGAAACGGCTCCGGCAAACGGTGACGGACTCACTCCCGGAACTGCCTATCAAGACATAGACGAGGCATTCGAGGAAATCGACCTGTTACTTGGCTCGAACGACGCTGCGACCATCAACGTTGCGAGTGGAACCTACACGTGGGGCTACCAGAACAACATTGGTTTCGATCTCAACATCATCGGCCAAGGAATCGGCGTTACTAACGTTGTCTATGACGCCACTGCGGGAACGGACCCCAACAACGCCAACAACACCTACACCGCTCAGTTCCGACGCAACTCAACATACATCGAGGGAATCACATTCGACGGTGACGACGACGGGAACAGCAATACGCCGTCCGGCTCATTCATCGTCATGGACGTCCGTAATGCTGAAGCCCTTACTATTGTCAACTCCGAG
>CAYQMZ010000788.1:0-3876 GCA_964418725.1 uncultured Pirellulaceae bacterium | reverse complement strand
TGACCGCGGCATGAGTGTCAACGCTAAGAACAACTACGGGCAAACGCCGCTGCACCTGGCTTCGCGCCACTACAACGTTGCACTGGTGAAATATCTGCTAGAGTCCGGCGCAGATGCGGCGATACCAAACGACTCCGGTCATCTACCGATCGATGTCGTGGGCACGAGCTGGTACGCTCCTCGGCCCAACCCGCATTTGCCTGAACTTCGCGAGCTATTGGAAGGACGCGCGGCGGACTCAGAAAAATAGCGGGGTTACTCCAATTCCGGCATAGTCGCGACAGTGTGCTTGCTGCGGGAGATCACTTGCCACGGAAGATCACTTGCCACGGAAGATCACTTGCCACGGAATTCGCGACCTCGGCCTTCACCGTTGCCGTTTTGATCTTCTCCGCCTTCGCCCTGTGGTGGCTGTTGCCCAGGCTTGTTCTGCAGTTCGCGAGCACCGAACATCTTGGCCAGTGTGCTGCGGACTGATGACGAGCTGAGCCCGGGCGGGAGAGATTCAACACGGGTATTGTCCGATGGTACGGCAGCTTGATCTAGACGGTCCACCATTTCTTCGACAGTTTCCAGCAGTCGTTTACCTTGGGCTGTCACGATCAGGATGTTGGTGGTTTCATCAACTCCAAAGGAAAGCTTACCTTTGAAGTTTGTGCCCGATCCCAATCCGTCATCGTCGTCATCATCGCCGAATCCGAAACCGAATCCAAACATGCGTCGCGATCCGCCACGATCATCGTCGCCGCGTTGTTGATCCTGAAAAGCTTTGTCGTTGCTACTCAACAGATCACGAAACACTTCCTTCAACGCCGTTTCGATGGTCTTGGCCTTCGAGTATTTGATTTGAATGATCTTCTTATACCGAGCACTATTTTCATTCGGTGGTTCTGCCACGTCATAAAGAGCGATAAGCCGTTTTACGGTGGCCAGTTGTTTTGCGGACGCATTTCTAACGACGAGAGTGCTCACGCCGTCATCAATGAACCGCATCTCTCGTTCTTGTCCCAGACCCGCAGGCGACTTGTCACCTTGGCCACTACGTTGGTAATCCCAGTAGTCCCAGAAAACATACTGCGGACCACCAGAATCGTTCTCGAAGAAGTCTTCAAGTTGCAACTTCATCCAGTAGGCAGAGACGTGAACGAGCCGGAAGGACACCCAGTCTTCCTGTTGCGGTGACATCGACCGCATCAGCTCCTCGAACATTTCCAAGGCCGCGGCATCTTCGGATCGGATCACCAGTTTGCCTTGGGCGTTTCGTTCGATGATGATCGGCGGTGGCTCCTTGCCTTTCGCGTTCTTCTGGGGCGAGGGAGTCGATTCGGGACCAATTTGGACGTCCGGCCGCGTATCGTTTGGTGATCCCGACTCGTACGAGTTTCGTGCATTGCGAGTGACATCGGCCCCGGATGGATTGATCGTTAGTTGCGTCAGCATCGTCCTTGAGCGAGGCTGAACAAAGGTTGTGCGTGTCCCCAAATCGACAGTCTCTTCGTCGTCCTTTTTCTCCGAGTCTATGATGATTTCGGCAGGCAGTTCTTCATCCGATTCTTCGCGTGGCGGAGGAAGAACGACATCGTTTGGTGCGTAGGCCTTGAATGCTTGCTTGACGCGTTCAAGCAACTGGTCTTCGCCCAATCCAGGGGCGACGTCGCTGAGTACCACTTCGCTCATCGCAAATCGTGAACGCGTGAGAACTTCGCCCATTTGCGTCAGCAAGTCCATCACGACTTCATACTCGGCGTCGTTGCACTTCAGAATCAGCTTGTTGTTTTCGACGTCGGCCGTGACGCGGAACTTGTCGTTGGGATCCTCGTCCTGACCTTCATCATCCCACCACCAGCCGTATCGACGGCGATTGTTCCCTTCCTCTTCACCTCCGCCCATCATTTTTTCGATGGTCGCAGCAACTTGGGCTGCAGGGTGACGCCGCAGGCGGACCGAGACGAACCGTCGTGCGTTTCCGTCGATGGTTTTGATCAGTTCTCTTACCTGAAAGTGGTCGAACTTCGATCCACTGATGAGTAGTGTTTTTGTTTTGGCGTCGACTCGCACCATTGCAGTTGGAGACAGTGACCCCGATTCCTGCAACATGTCGGCCAGTTCTTGTGGGTCTCTGGTCGCCAATGTGTAAGCTTTGATGTCCAGAACGGAACCATCGGGTGCCACGTCCAGCAGTTCGATTGCATCGGCGATATCCAACATGCGATGCGGTGGTGCCTTAACGATGATGCTGTTCTTGGTGTCATTCACGATCAAGGTGATCTTCTCAGGGGTAGGCTTTGGGCCTCCCTTGTTTCCCTGATTTTGCTGCTGCTGCCGCCGCATGGCTTCGAATTCCATGCGTTTGCGCATCATCTCCATTTCCATCTCTTGGCGGCTCATCTTTTTCTTGCCCGAGTCGCCGGAACCCGTGCTCTGGATGCCCAGCATCTCTTCGAGCTTTTTCTTGATGATGTCTGCGCGGACAAATTGAATCACGAATTCGCGTGGCTTGTGCACACCAGACGACTGTTCTTGATCGAGTGCCTGGTAGATGTCTTGCAGGTTTACAACCGTGTCCATGGCTTCGATACGGTTCGCGGCGGTCATAGCGGTCAGTTTGCCGTGCTTGCTCTTCATCGCCTCCAGTTCTTTGACGATCTCATCAGCTTTGAAACGCGTCAGTTGGAATGAAGTACGAGCAAAACTGTGCGGCATCATGGTCGCTAGTTTGCGTGGTTCAACGCGGGGCACGAAAGCCGGATTGAGGCCTTCGGTTTTGAGGATCTGAACGAAGACGCCGTCGTCCAACATCGTAAAGCCATGAGACAACAGTAGGCGATTTAGGTAGTCGCCCGTCTCGTCCATCGTGAGGGCTTTTTCTGTCCGCAAGTTGACGTGGCCCTTGGGTAACTCCTGCCATTCGACTTCTCGCCCTGCAGCGCGGCTGTACCAGTCAATCAGGTCGGGCCAAGGATGCCCGCGAAACTGCAGCACCAACTTGCCATTGGTGGGCCGAGCTTCCAATTCCTTCGGGTCGGCAGGCTCTTTGGGCTTTTCGGGGCGTTTGACGGTTGTTGAGTCGTCCTTCTTTTCGTCGCCCTTTTTGTCACCCTTCTTCTTGTCGCCGTCGTCTTTCTTTTCGTCTTTCTTTTTGTCGCCGCCTCCGCCTGCCTCACGCATCTTTCGCATGATGTGCTGGCGAGCCTTCTCCTTGTGCTCCTCCGGCATCGGCGAGCTCTCGATTTGTTCCAGTTGCTCTTGAAGCTCTTCTTTACTTTGGGGTGCCGCCTGCACGCTTGAGGTGTAGCAGCAGAACGCAAAGCTCAGAGCAAAAATCCAACGCAGAAGGCGAGGGGTAAGCATTGGGAGATCCGGCGGGAGGAGTGGAGGGAGTAATTTAAGACAGAATGTATTATTTGCGGAGAGCTACTCATTATCAACCGAGACTTTGACGCGGTACGCCGCGATACGACATTGGTACAAACGGATATCCATTCGCTGGCAATGCCTGGCCGTTTTCTCGCGAAGAATCGAGGGAACGCGGCCTCCCGATTGAATTTTCTGTCACGCAACGTGAGCTTTTTGTACGCACTGAAGTAGCGGACGTGATCCGAATACGCGGGCTGCGGACGCGAAGTTCGGGGAAAAGTGATGCTCGCTTGACGATCGACGGACTGAAGGCGTCGACGCCATGAACTGCGCAAGAGATTTGGCGCGAACTGATGCATATCAGGCATCGGACTGGACAGTCAGTTCATCAAACTGAAGTTCGATGCTTGCGTTTGTTGACGGCCTAAACGACAGCAATATGTTGCTGTCTAGACCGGGTGGTGGGTCCGTTTCGTGTTGATGAGTCCTACATCACCCTCCCGCTGGGAGGGTCGAGCG
>CAYQMZ010000787.1:884-3882 GCA_964418725.1 uncultured Pirellulaceae bacterium | reverse complement strand
AAGTGGTCGCGATGCCGACTCGCAAGCGGTTGAAGCTCGCCGTAGTGGAAGGTCCAGAAGCCCATCGTAAAGTGTTCGAATGGAAACGCGATCTACTGCTACCGTTTTGGGTCGAAGATCGCCAGCGCCGTCTCTTTTAATATGCAGGGCAAGGTTCAACGCACGTCACCTGGCCCTGACTCTCTCGTTCAGGCCCGAATTTCTTACGTTGCGCCGATGCGGTACTCGAGATACTCTTTCTCCGAGTAACACAACGCCAGAGGCGACATGAAGCAATTCCTTCGATGGCTTTTTCATTATGCCTATCAACCCGCAGATTTGAGTCTGCGTGCTGAACTTCGATCAATCAACGAGTCGCTCTGGTCGATCGGGCAAGCCGAAGCCACGAACTACGTGCTCGACAAGGAAACGAGACTTCGCTTGAATCGCATTCAGCGTGAGCTTCAGAAAATCGCAGCAGGGCGACTTCGTTTTGATGCAACTGAGACTTGGCGGACGTGCCAGGGAAAAAAAGCATGGACTTCAATCTTCTGCTACTCGAACATAATTTCTACATCCATCGAATTCTGATCATCGATGATTTTCTTTGGCCTCCGGCAGCGCAGGTACCCGGCAAGCCGCTGATGTCATGGATCCTCCAGCAGTGTTCCGCAGGAATTCAAATCGGCCTGCTACGAATGTCGGAACTTGACGAAGAAGCCGACTTGTTGCGTGACTTCGGTATATACGGCAACGAGGCCGTGGGTTATCAGCATACAGATCTGCAATCACGCACTCTCCGGTACGAGCTTTCTTTCGATATGACCGATATCCGTATCGCCGAAGATCGCTGGAAACGCTTGTCTTTGTTTGCCACACCGTATGAGCAGATCCAAGAGGCTCATTCGACGTAACCTGTACTCAAGCTGATCTACGCATATGGGGTACTTCTGACGCGCTAGATCATGTTGAGAGCGTTTCCTATGATCGGTGTGACCAATGCACACCGACCTCTATCTCGACACCGCGAGGCTCGGCCGGATGTGCCCTACTGCAGTGCGTGCCGAGCAAGATTTTGCAAAGCTGGTCAGCCAGCTCGGTTCGTCCCTGTACTTCGAAAGATTCCTAGTTGAAGGCTTTTCTGGCCTGCCAGATTGCTACCAAATCGCATGTCCTGGCCTTGGTTGTTGGAAAGGTGTTGAGAGACTCAAGCGGGACTTTGCTCAGTTCGTCAATGCGCCCGACCATTCCGTGTCATTGTTCGGCAATTCTAAATCGCTGATCGACTCCACCGTCAATTGCCTGCTTGGCAAAGCAAATCGAATCCTGACGACGGACCTTGAGTGGCCGCCCTATCTTGAAGCCCTTCGCGTTGCTGCACACGAACTAAAAAAGTCCGTTGTAGTCTGCCGTCTCCGCAAGCCTTGGCTCCATCGCGGCGAGTCCAAATTAGAGCTCACAACTCGCCTTCGAGATGCCTACCTCGCCAGTCAATGCGACGGCCTTTTTCTATCGAGTATCTCCTATCTGGGCCTCGCGACGCCAATCCGCGAGTTGCTTCAAACTATTCCAGATTGTCGCCTGCCTAGATTCGTGACGATCGATGCTGCTCAAACTCTTGGTCAAAAACCTGTTGACCTGCGGGATATCGGCGCCGACATCACTATCGGTGGAACCCAGAAGTGGATGCAGGCAGGCCGTCCCTTGCGGGTAGCGATTACTCGGCCGGACAGCGATTTTCGACTCACGGGTTACGACCCCCTTCATCAGTTCACCCAGACGCTATTCTCTGACCATCAAGAAGAAACAACTGATCCCGGTTCACTCATAACCGCGGCCGCTTCGCTGGAAGAACTCAGCGGACAGACGCTCGAGTACCGGTGGCAAACTCGATCCGAGAATCGGCGAAGCTTGCACGAGCTCGTAAACGCAATGGACGATGTCATTGATTCTGCGATCTTGACGATCCCGCTTGAAGGGGCGGCGAGTCTGACTCGAAACGCGATGCACAAGATTGGCTTAGTCGCTTCAAGGTTTAACAATGCCGTACGACTATCCATGCCTTCCGACAGACTGGACTCAACGGATCTCCACCGAATCTGGAACGCGATTCGCTAGAGTCACAATCACATAATCGAGTAGATGAACGGCGCAGCGAACATCACTTGGACACGCGTATTGCGGCCGGGGAATATCAAATTCGCTTACTCTCAAGCCCCGGAAATTCGGTCGCACCGTCTCGGTGACTGCCTTCGACGATTAGAAATCCAAACAAGGTGTTGTCTGTTTTTGATCCAATCCACCAGGACTTTCCGGATATTGTTGAATCACCAACAAGAGTGGATACAACGGCATTTTGCTACGACTGTTGTCCTTCTCCACGGAATCCCTCGTGCGTTCAAAATACCTCCCAAGTCTGCTTTTCGTTTGTTTGCTATGGAGTGTTCCTTTCACTTTCGCGCAATCTTCGGACTACGAAACAATTCGCTTTCATGACAAGCGGAGCAAGCCGGAAAAACTCCAGACATACGCCATTTCTCCCAACGGAAAGTATCTAGCACTCGCCTTCACCCGTCCCATTTTCAGCAATCGAAAAGGCTTGTCCATCGTAGACTTAGAGCAGATGGAATTGCTTGGTGACGCAGGAACGCGCGCGTTCTACACAATTGCGTTCAGCAGCGACTCAAAGAACATTCTCGCGATTGGCAACTCTGGTAGAGAGGGCATTCGTGTCGAGTCTCGAACCTCCCAGAGACTCAACCTAGAGAGTCAAAAGGGAAAGGTCGGTATAGAAATCGAAGAGAAGAACGGCAAGTTGCTGGTCTCACAAGTCTTCGCTGCCTACAACGAAACCATCAAAGACCAGATCAAAGTCGGAGATGAATTGCTGGCCGTCAATTACGGCGCCACACCAGAATTCCATGATGATTCGGATGAGTGGAATTCACTAACGGGTAAGAGTAGAGAACAAGCCATCGAGAAACTGGGAAGCGGTGAGTCACAACCAGAGTCCCTTTCA
>CAYQMZ010000787.1:551-874 GCA_964418725.1 uncultured Pirellulaceae bacterium | reverse complement strand
AACGTGGTTGCAGTTGAAGCTTGGTCGCCGGGGTGTCGGAAAGCCGAAAATCGCGAGCGTGCAGCGGCAATGGGGTCGGAATGTCGAACACAAGCTGCCAGGCTATCGGGATAGCCTGACGCTATCTGTCTGGGGAGGCAACTTCATGTTCCGATCCGCTGATACTGGCAGGCAATGTGCCTTCGTTTCATTGAGAGACATTGAACCTCGTGGGCAACACGCTTTTTCCCAAGACGGCAAACTCTATAGCCGTGTTGGAAAGCTCGAAAGCAATCGTGGATTTGGAATCGAAGTTCTTTCCTTGGAGACAGGGCATCTGCTGG
>CAYQMZ010000787.1:0-541 GCA_964418725.1 uncultured Pirellulaceae bacterium | reverse complement strand
CTGCTGGCATGTGCTCCATTCGAAGCCAAGGGATATTCGGCTTTGCAATTTGCGCCTAACGCCGACAAAGTCTTCGTTGGTACGCGTGACGCAATAGAGTGCTTTGACATCTCGACTGGTGAGTGGTCCGAAGCGATTTCCCTGACCGACAAAGAAGCCCGAGATCCAGGACGCATCGTCCGACGCAAGATTTACGCGGGCCTGGGCTTTCCAGGCGACCTGTATATCACTCATCCCGAAGTGGTTTTTGACAAACCTGCCGCGTTGCATCAGTTCGCAGTTTCCCCGAGTGGCGGCATCGCGATCGCTTCGGAGACCGGGGACATCGTACTCGCAAATTTGGAAACGAAGTCAAGGGAAGCCGTCGTAGGCGAAGGAATACTTGGGACTCGATCGGAAATGATCGATTTCACGCCTTCGGGTAGCCACTTGGTGGCGTACGCTGATGGTTTGCTGCATATTTTCAAATTGGATAATGGTAATCCGGAAAAAGTCGACGCAGAGTAGCAAGGCATAGCAAAGTCCCTTTGCAAAAGTCCTT
>CAYQMZ010000786.1:0-3886 GCA_964418725.1 uncultured Pirellulaceae bacterium | reverse complement strand
GCTGGACGCGCCGTTCGGTCCAATGTCCGCCACCAAAGAAACCGTCGAACCATCAGTCTGATACAGCTCGCGACCGAACTCGCCGGTAGCAGCGAAGTACAACGAATCGTTGAATTCGGTGAAGCCAGCGGGCAACGCATCACCACCAGGAAAGATATCCTGAACAAGCGTGGGAGCACCACCGCTGGTCGTATAGAGTTCTTGACCCGCAGGTCCGTTTGCTCCGAAGTACAGCTGACCACCAAACTCAGTAAAGCCGTATGGACGCGAGTCACCTAACGGATTGATATCCGCGACCTGCCGCACGACGACGTCGGCAGCCATAGCGTGACTGACCAGAAGGCAGCAAACGAGCAATGCAGTGACCAGACGATCGGCGAATTTCTGAGTATTCATGCTTCTATCTTGGCAAGCAAATGCAGAATTGGCCAACGGAAAAAACTGGCGGTCACAATTCCGTATCCATCGAACACAAGATCGTTGGATCAAGAACTGGCATAAATTACTAACATGACTGCTGCGGTCAGCAGCCCAGCGCCCATGACGCGAGCTGTCAGAACCGGCGGCGGCAGTGAAGCTTCACTGCCGCCCCAAACTTTGGCAACGGCCCACGCCAGAGAAACTCCCCACAGAGCACGTAATGCGTAGACGACGTTGACTCGAGGTGCATCGCCGAACGTCGATAGCGTAAAAACAATGCAGATCGCTTGCATTCCGATCAAGAATGTCCCGGGCAACAACAGTCCTCGAACGTCCGGCCGAAATGCCAAGTCGCGTTGGAACCAAGGAAAAAATCCTATCGAGAGTACCGCAACGATCCAGTAGGTCACCGGCAAGAATCGACCAGCTCCCCACGCGGGCGCCCAGGCCTGCACCAGAACATCGAACGTTGCGAAGGCCAGCGAAGCGAGCACAGCCAAGACGACTGTCAGAATGATTCCTTTTCTACGTTGTCCTTTGCTCGCATCTGAACTTTTTGCTGCCTCTGCACGCGGAGCCCATTGAACCAACCCAATGCCAATCGCAGACAGAACGGCTCCGGCCCATACGTAGCCGGTCAACGCTTCGCGAAACAGGAACGTCACCAGGAAAGCAACCAGCACAACTTTGATGCCAAAGACTGGCGTGGCTACGGAAACGTCACCAAACCGAATTGCCGAGAAAGTGCAGACCTGGCCGCAGATATAAAGGAGGGCGATGATTGCCGGCTGCCAAATCATGCCAATCGGCTGGCCTTCACCGCCCAACATCCAAAGCGTCGAAAACAACAGTGCCGCCCACTGGTTCGCCAAGAACGTCACCGTCCAAGGACTCACGCCTTTCGCGTTGGCTCGCTTAATACAGATGAGCCCGCAGACAAAAAGCAGACTGGCAGCCAGTGGCAACAGCAGATGCAAAGGATACTTATTCAAGCAAGACTCACAGATGTCCAAGCTGCCGACCAACAGTTCAATTTGCGGATAAAGAGGACCAACCTCACCGACACGGAATCGGCCAAGGTGACCAATTCGTTGCCATCCGCGACGCCGCTCGGATTCTACACGCCGGCGGCAAATGCGATAGCCGACGCAAAGACAACGTACGCAGGTTAAAATCCGTCTTCCGTCTCACCCCGGTGCGTCGAATTCCAGCTTCACATCCATTACGATGTCGGCCAGTGTTCGCCTCTACTTAGACGTCGACTGGGAACGCGGTAGAGTGCACAAATACCAAAGAGGACGTGACATGGCTCATCGCTTCACTGCTGTCTGTTTCGCATTTCTGTTTTCCACGCAACTGCTGGGTGAAACGAAGGACGTCATGAAACTCTGGCCAACCGGACTTCCCGCAGGCTCCGTTCAGTTGGACGAGGCTCGAATCACTGAACTCAAGGCGAAGGAAAAAGTTCACCCCCGCGGGCACTTGCTTTACGTTGATACGCCAACGCTCACCGTCTATCCAGCGGCCCCCGACAAAGCCAACGGCTGTGCTGTCGTCGTCTGCCCTGGCGGCGGCTACAACATACTGGCCTGGCAACACGAAGGCGTCGAACTGGCAGAGCTCTTCAATTCTTTTGGGGTCACGGCGTTCGTGCTTAAGTACCGCGTGCCCCGACGCATTCCGGACAACATTCACTGGGAACCAATGCAAGATGTGCAGCGGGCGATTCGATTGGTCCGCCATGAAGCAAACGGGCAAAACCCGCATGGAATCGATCCAAATAGAATCGGTGTTCTTGGATTTTCGGCCGGAGGTCACCTGCCCGGCATGTCAGGAACGCAGTACAACACGAAATGCTACGAGCCCGTAGACGACGCCGACAAAGAGAGTGCTCGACCTGACTTCATTTGCCCGATCTACGCTGCGTACTTGGCAGACGGCTATAAGGACAACAAAGCCGAGCTAGGATCGCTGGTGAAGGTAACCAAAGATACGCCGCCCACATTCATGGCGGTCACGTGGGACGACACTTTCCGTGGTGCGCAGTCGGCACTCCTGTTCGCCAAACTACGAGAGCATGGAGTCCCCGCCGAACTGCATGCTTACGCCAAGGGGGGACACGGATACGGGATTCGCCCGTCGGACAATCCCGTTTCTAAATGGGGCAACCATTTACGTGAATGGATGAAAGCGAGCGGTTTGCTGAAAGCCAAGTCGACGGAAAAGTAGTGCTCGGCGTCGGCGATGCATGCTTTAGCGGCAACCAGCGGTCCTTGTTCAACGCTGCTCAAAAGCGGTACTCGACACAGGCACTGATCCCTTGCGCCCAAAAATTGCTGAATCGTTCGAATCGCGTCGGTCGAGCAGCACCAGTCAACGTACCGGGTGCGATTTGAGTCGGGTTGAGCGACACGTCGACTTGCTCGCCAGCACGAGCAACTTCGTGCCAAAGCAGGAATGTATATCCCAATCGCAGCCCGAAACCTGAATTCCAACGTCGCGTGAGCGAGAAGTTCACCTCAGACATCGTGCTGAACGCCTGCTCGTCGGATGAACCGATATTCGATGCCTGCGTCAACAAACCTCCTGCGTTCGTGACTGTGGCTTCATCAACTCCGCCAGGATCTGTCGTAACCGTTGTTTGCCCTGCGATATCGATGTTGGAATCCGTGTAGCCGACGGCCACCTTCGCCAACAAGCCAAGCGACCAATTGTTGACTACGGGGCCGACATAATCGAACCCAATAAGTGCACCGTAGAATTCGTTCTCGGTCGCGTACTGATCAAACAGATCAAACTGCGTACCAGTAGTAGGCTCCGCCAATGACGTGGTTTGCTCCGAGATCCGAAGCACATCGTCAAGCTTCGCCCGACGCAGACCGTACAGCATGTCCGTACGACCACCGGCCGCCGTCGCATGCACGCGTCGCAAGAGAATTTCATAGCTATCGAAACTCGACGCACTGTTGATATCCAGATTGCCCTCGACCAACCCATCAAAAGCGATCAAGCGCGCGTCCTGTTCGTTGCCATCAACGTTAAAGAATGGTCGTGCGAGAATGTCGAACCCAGTCTGGTCCGCACGGAACGCGTCGGTATCCTCACCAAGAAATAGGTAAGTGAACTCAACACCCGTTCGCATCTCAGGATTCAGCCACATCCCAAAATTGAAACGGCCCGCGGAGTTGCCATCATGGATCGTGTCATTGCCAAATAGCGTTGAAGCATTGGGGAGCACGCCGGCGTCGTCTTGAACGGTACCAGTTGGACTAGTTGTCGCCAAAGAAGGCAAGTCGACTCCGTTGGTCCACAAGTACAGGTATTCAGCACGGCCCCAAATCCGCGACGATAGAGGTTGCAGTGGCCTACATCGCGTTCCGTTGCAAGGCTCTTCGCATTCACAACCGGAGGCCACATCAAAGCTAACTTCGTAGTTTGCTGTCTGCACCGCGGACTGCGACGATTC
>CAYQMZ010000785.1:0-3890 GCA_964418725.1 uncultured Pirellulaceae bacterium | reverse complement strand
GCGCCGCCCCAACGTCACCTAGGCGCCTGCCCCAGTGTCACTTGTTTGCTTGCTGCACCAAGTGATTGAGTTCGGGCAAGATGACCTTCGACATTGCCAAGCGGACTGCGGCGGTCGAACCAGGCATCGTGAGCACGATTGTTTTGTCGATCAGTCCGCCGGTTGCTCGGCTCAGCATGGCAGCCGACCCAATCTCTTCGTAACTGAGCATGCGAAAGAGTTCTCCGTAGCCCGGAAGTGTTTTTGTCAGCAATGCTTCGATCGTTTCGTACGTTTGATCGCGCGGCGTGATGCCGGTGCCGCCGGTTAGCAGGATCGCTTGGACGTCGTTTTGATGGATCCAGGACCCAATTAGGTCTCTCATCTGATCCGGTTCATCTTTGATGATCGCTCGTTGTGCGACGACGTGACCGGCGTCTTCAAGAAACTCGATAACAAGTGCTCCGCCCTGATCGGTTTCAAGCGTTCGGGTATCACTAACAGTGATGACTCCACAGCGAATGACTTCAGGTGCCTCAGCTTTGTGTTGTGAAACCGAATTGCTCATCGTAAATTTGTAGCAGCACTAGCGGCTTACCAATTCTTTGCGGAACTAAATCAATGACGAAACTAACTGTGGCAATCCTGGGCGCCAGCACGAACCAAGAGAAGTTTGGGAATATTTCCGTTCGGGCCCATCAGCAGCAGGGTTACACAGTGTACCCGGTAAACCCTCGGGCAGACGAGATTGAGGGATTGAAGTGCTATCCAAGTCTCGCGGAGGTTCCCGTCGACCATCTGGACCGCATTTCGGTGTACCTGCCTCCAAAGTTGCTGCATGAAATGCTCGATGAAGTGGCCAGCAAGTCCCATGATCAATTGTGGTTGAATCCCGGCACGGTGAACGATGAAGTGCTGCGGAAATGTGAACAACTGAATTTATCTGCCATTCAAGGGTGTAGCATCGTTGATCTGGGGATTTCGCCCAGCGAAGTCGTGTGATCGAATCGCTGAACCAGCAGAAAAGCCTGGTGGCAATAAAGGCCTCTGCCGAGCGAACTAAATAAGAGCACCGCTTTGGGGTTGGGCCTATTGGGGGATAGCGGCAACGTTTCCCAATCTAGGGCATCGACCTATAATTCCGCGTTAACTAGGGAGACCGCACCCACAGGATGAGACAATGCGACCGAAACCGATGCGACTGAAGCTGATTCGTGATCTGTTTGCGTGCTGTGTTGTCCTGATCCTGTTCTGTTCTGAAGCAAGTGTTTGGGGGCAGCAAGAGATTCCGGCCGAGTCCGCTGATGTGGAAAACGCATTGGATCAGGCCGACCTAGCCAGCCCATCGCCTCCACCGTTCGCTCGTGTCGTACGCGTCAATCTGCCGATCAAGGGGACGATCGACACGCAAGTTCGTCAGATGTTCGATCAGATTATCTCGACGATTCCCGCTGACGCGAACGAACGCCCAATTGTGGTGCTTGAGTTTTGGCCTCCCGCAGACGGGCAGGGCGACAACAGTGAATTTGGCCGCTCGCTAGATCTGGCTCGTTATCTTGCCAGCACCAAGACGGCAGGCGTGCGAACGGTCGCCTACATTCCCAAGACAATCAAAGGTCACGCGGTCTTAGTTGCTTTGGCGACCGAGCAGATCATCATGCATCCCGATGCTCAGATTGGGGCTGCCGGTATCGACGAAGAAACGATCGACCCGACTGTGCGGCGTGGATACATTGAAATCGCGGATCGTCGTCGCACGATTCCATCGGCCGTTGCACTCGGCATGCTTGATCCGTCGCTGCAAATTCAACGCGTGAATACGGGGAATGGCGTACGCTATGCCGCTAGTTCCGATGTGGCCGAGATTCAGCGAACGATGAATGTGCAGTCCATCGATACCGTGATCCCAGCGGGGCAGGTGGGGCTGTTGTCGGCCGACAAGCTGCGGCTCGATTACGGATTCATTAGTCACCTGGTCGAAGACCGGCAAGAGTTGGCCGCCGCCTTAGGTGTACCCGCCAGTGACTTGGAGATTGATCCGTCATTCGGGGGCAAGTGGACGGCCGCACGCATTGATATCGACGGACCAATTTCGGCGGTAACGGTCAATCGCATCATCTCTGGCATTGATGATCGACTGCAGCGTGACCCGGTCAACTTTCTAGCGATTGTTATCGATAGCCCCGGAGGCAATGCACAAGAGAGCATTCGTTTAGCCAACTACTTGGCTGACATCGACTCGGGCAAAGTCAGAACCGTCGCTTACGTTACCGATCAGGCATTAGCTGACGCGGGATTAATTGCATTGGCTTGCGATCAGCTAGTTATGAGTGTTGATGCTCGACTGGGAGGTGACGGTGCGCGAGTGATTGACAGCGATGACGTGGAACTCGCGAAACTGGCGATTCAGGAACTAGCCAGTTCGAAGAACAAGAGTTGGTCGTTGGCGGCGGCGATGATTGATCCTGACTTGGAGGTACATCAGTACCAGCTTGCGGATTCAGCGGTGCGAGACATCTTCTGTGATGAAGAATTGCAAAGTCAGGCCGATCCCGATCGATGGGAGCGAGGCGAACAGATCTCTCCGGCTGGCGACGTATTGCAGCTGACGGGGGAAGAAGCAAACGGCTACGGCCTGTCCCGTCACACTGCTCGAGACTTTTCGGACTTCATGGATCAGTACCATTTGGAAGAGAGCCCTGAAACAATTAAGCCCAACTGGGCCCACGAACTGATTGCAGCGTTGGCGACACCGCAGGTTGCAGGTGGACTGCTCTTCATCGGATTCTTTGCGATGATGGCCGAGTTGTCGGCACCCGGTGTTGGAATCGGTGGCTTCATCGCGGCTGTTTGTTTCCTGCTGTTCTTTTGGAGCAACTTCTTACAAGGCACCGCTGGCTGGCTGGAAGTGTTGCTCTTTGTCGGCGGAATCATCTTTATCGCGATGGAAGTGTTGGTGCTGCCCGGATTCGGGATCTTTGGTCTGGGCGGCGGTTGTATGGTTTTGGCTTCGCTGGTGCTGGCTAGCCAGACCTTCGTTATTCCACGCAACGACTATCAGTTGGCGCGATTGCCGCAGTCGATGTTCGTTGTGCTTGCCGCGTTGGCCGGGGTGGGCACCGCCGGCTACATGTTGCGTGATGTACTGGCCAAGGCTCCGTTCCTTCGGCGAACGATGTTGGCTCCGCCGGAAGGTGCTGCAGCGATTGAATTGCAAACCCGTGAGTCGGTTGTGCAATGGGACCACCTCGTTGGAAAAACGGGTCGGGCTACGACTCCACTGGTACCGGCAGGCAAAGTGGATATCGAAGGCCAGCTAATTGACGTGGTTAGTGACGGGCTGGTGATCGAGAAAAAAGCCATCGTCGAAGTTGTGGAAGTCGCAGGCAATCGCGTTGTCGTTCGCGAAGTGAAATGAGTGGCTGGCGCACCAGCGTGACGCACGAACGATTAGCCAGCTTTCTCAAGAGAAGCAATCGCCAAACGCAATGCACCGGCGACCGGCTGAGCGACTGACCGAGGCTCTTCCAGCAAGATGCCCTTGGTTTCGCAGAGCGTTCGAATCGAGGCGATCCACTCCGGTTGATGGACTGCCACGCCACCAGCGATCACCCAGCACAGTGGATGTTGAATTGGGTGAGACGATTGTTTGGCTGTATCAACGATTAGCTCTGCGATGTGCTGTGCGGCATCGTGGAGAATCTCTTTTGCCGGTTCCGTTTCGCCGCCGGCTGCGAAAACTTGGGGTGCCAACTGGGCGTATTGGTGAGGAGTCGTGTCTTCCGCGAATTTGATGGGCGAGATCCGAATAACGTTTCGGCGTAACGCTTCGCGTCCAATCCAAAACCCGCTGCCGAGATCTCCGTCTGGTGGACCATCTCCGCCGGCACGAAAAACTTGGTTAGAGGATG
>CAYQMZ010000784.1:0-3896 GCA_964418725.1 uncultured Pirellulaceae bacterium | reverse complement strand
CCGCTTCCCCAGGCCATCCACGTGAACGAGTTGTCTTCGTCTTTGTCCGTGAGATCAACATCGAATCCCAGCGTCGTTCCGGTGCAAGCCGCTTCCCCCAACGGCAGTTGCCATTCGTAAATGCGACCACCTTTCGATTCGCTGATTTCAACCTTTGCTGATTTGCACTCGCTGCGGCTTTCTGCTGTCGCGAGCAGTCTGAGTTCTCGCCCGCTTTGAAAGTACTGTTCGACGTCCACTCCATTTTTGATTCGTTGTCGATCAATATAGATCGCACAGCCATCTTGTGTGTCCCAATCACGGGTGGGCTTGTCATCAATAACTTTCGAACTGTCCGTGACCTCCACCGCGACATATAGCACCTGTTTCTTCGAATCGTAGCCCACTCGAAAGTGTCCACTTAGGTCTTTGGCGCTCTTCGGTTGTGCTCCAGCCTCGGCCTTCTTGATGGCATGGCGTTTCATGCCAGCGGGCCAATCGCTGAGGTCACCGTCGATTGTGATGTTGCCAATAGGTTTTGCGAAAGTAGCAGCTCCGTTGTGAGCCAGAGCCATGGATGTTGCGGCAGCGATTACGAACAGTGAAAACGCTACGTAGAAGACTTGTTTGGAAACGATCATTTGTCTTGCCTCTTTGGATTGGGTGTTATTCAGTAGCGTTCTGTATGAGGAGTCCCGCTTCGCCGATCAGGTTGGGCTTGCGAAGCGGTCGCATCTTCAAGCTAGGCACGGTCATTGTTTTTTGGTCAGCCTTTACCTCGAACGAGACAGGTTCTTTCTCGGAAATAGAATCTGGCAGCGTGTCAACTAACGACGCGGCGTATTTGCCCGGCGGCAGCTTCGCAGCAAAGCGTCCCTTTTCATCACAAGGAACCTGGACGTAGAAACGAGCTGAATCCACTGATTGAATCCCGACCGGCGCGAAGTTCTGTTGTGCGACCTTGCCGCCGTCGTCGTCAGCTAGCGGCGCGCGTTCAACAGTTCCCGTGACGTTGGCCAGCGAATCGGGTTTCGCCAGCAACATCAAATCACCCAGCGTGCGTGACGTCAGGTGCTTTGCTTGCCCCGGCGAGGAATTGAATACCGCGACGTCTTCACCCGCGTCGCGGTCGATATAGCCGACGTCAAATCCGAAGAGACACGGTTGCTCGGTACGTCCCTTACCGTTTGGTAACGACGTCAAATCAATACGCCATTCATACGTCAGCATGTTGTCCGTCTGCTTCCGCACGACCTCGAACGATTTTTGCAGCTCTATATTCGGCTTGTCGGCCTCCGCCACGATGGGCGACTTCCTATAAACAAACTGCAAAGGCACTTGTGGCTCCCGCGAGTGAGTCAACGCCAGAAAGACCTCACACGCGTCGTGAGAGTTCCACAAATCAACGGGGCTATCTAGCGTGATAACGTCGTCTTTCACTACCACCCCGATATACAAAAGCTCGCGGTCGAAGTCACAGGCGACGCGGAATCGTCCGGTGTAGTCTGCGGTGTCAGGCTTTCCATCAAACACGTACGGAACGGACAACTTATACTCTTGCGTCTCAGGCCAGTCGGATAGATCTCCGTCGATTTCGATTTCCTTCGTTACTGGCGTGGCCATAAACGAGTTGCCGCTGTGAGCCAAACACACGGCGTGGCTGGCAAGAATTGCAGCCAGCAAGCAAGAGTTTGCAAATGGTTTTCCAAGAGTCATAGGTCTGCTTTCTGCTAGTTGGAGTTGTTTGTGAATCTGCCTCAAGATCCTCAAGGCAATGGATATACTCTGGACGTCGCTACGCTACCTACCGTCTGAATAGGCAAGTCGGACGTTGCCACGCATGACCAGTTTCGGACCGCCACCGTTTAGTCTTTCGGTGCGATTCTTTGTGGTCGCGTGCTTAAAGATTGGGCTGGAGAGCTTGCCGTGGCCCTGATGTTCAACGTCAAGTGCCAGCCCTTTGGCTAGCGCGATATCAACTCTTCCACCGGAAGTAGAAAAGTAACTATCTGCTTTCGGCTGCTTTGAAATAGAAGCACTGATCGAACCACCCGACGTGATCGCCTCAACAGCTCCACCGGCGTCCTTGATGCGGATACTGCCGCCTGAGGTCTTCGCCGAGACGCTTCCGTCCACTTTCCCAAGGCTGATACTCCCGCCACTCGTCGCGACAACGGCATCGCCCTGCACGTCACCGGCTCGGATCGAGCCTCCGGAAGTTTTCAACTCAACGGAATCGCCTGCTGCATCGACGAATAGCGAACCGCCCGACGTGGAGGCGTTGATCCGCCCCGCAATTTTGCCGAGTTTGATTCCGCCGCCCGACGTATTGCAATGAGCTTGTCCAACCAGGTCGCCGCAAGCGATGCCCTGCCCGCCTGTCTTTAGCTTGACGTTGTATTCGGTGGGAACGGTGACTCGGAAGTGAATCCGTTGCAGCCGCTTTTGAATAGCTTGCTTCATCGCCCGTTCGATATCCGCCGATACATCAAAGCCAACACCATCGACCACCACGCGATTCTTTGCCAAAGGCTTCAATCGACTGCGCACAACCGCGTTGTTGCCATCTTTCGAAAACATGACATCGTGATGCTTGAGGATGGCGTCGGCATCCTGCACATACTTTTCGCCGATCGAGCGAATCACTTCGATCGACACCTGCCGCACATCTGCGGGGATGACTTCAATGGAACCTCGATCCGCATCTAAATGAAGCGTGCCACCAGGTCCAACCGACAGCTCCTTCCCAAGAACGAATTCTCTCGCTGCGTGTCTTGCTTTCGTTGGATTCCGCCACTTCTCGCCATTCGACTTTGCTTCACCACCAGTCGCCGTGTTGATGGTTGCAACCGCCACAAGTCCTGCTGTGATGACGAAAAGCAGCGTGGTGATTCTTGTCGGTTGTTTGGGAACGTACCTTTGCATTTCGGATTCCTCGCGATTGAGTGCTTGGCCACTTCGCATGGCCTTCAACACAATCACGTAGCGTTGCGAGGAATCTTGCGCCGTTGCAAAGATTTGCTACCAACGGATGTAGAGAATCGGCGCGAAAGCCAACTACCAAGAACGGAGCCGGTGCCGCAGGAGCCAACGATAGAACTGCGGATCGCTATATACGCGACTCCACGCATCGTGGTCGTCCGTCTCACTGGTCATGAGGATCTTTGTGTATTTCAAGTCGCTTGGACTCAATTGCGATCCGGCGTCGACCGCTTTGAACGTCTCTTTCGATTGTTTGTTCAGCTTCGAAACAACGACCGCAACGGGATTGAAGTTGTCTCCCGTATTGTGCGCGACCCAAAGCGGAGTCTTCGCCAGTTTCGACTTGTCGGTAACTCCGTAGACCTGCCCGGCCAGCGGAGCCGCTGCTGCAAAGATGCCTTCCAAACGCGACGCCATCCCCCACGTTCCAGCGGCCCCGTGACTGAGCCCGGTGAGGTACACGCGTGATCGATCAATACGATGTTTGGCTTCCACCTCGTCGAGGATCCCCTTCATCGCCATGACGTCGTCGAAGTAATCACCGCCAGTAATGTGAGGCGAGATGATGACAAATTGATCACGGGTGAGTGCACGCAATTCGTTGTCCGTCCCGGCGAGGTCCGATACGAGTTTCGGCATTCCCCAGTTATTGACTTGATTGACTTCGCCACTCACGCCCATTGCCCCCTGCAGGTAAAGGATCACAGGATAGGGAGCCGCATCTTCCGAGTAGTTTTCGGGCAGATAAAGCGTGTAACCGTCGATATTCTTGCCCAAACTTGGCTTCTTCACGGTGACGAATTCGCCGGGCACTCCAACGTCATCGACGATCTCTTCATTCCGAGTTGATCCTGAGTTTGAGGGTTGCAAGCCGCCCGATCCGCCAAGCCGCGGCGATTCGTCCCATGACTTATTGTCCCACTTCTGATCCGGTT
>CAYQMZ010000783.1:0-3917 GCA_964418725.1 uncultured Pirellulaceae bacterium | reverse complement strand
GCTGGGATCCGCCAGTTCAAATGCGCCACCGTTGCCGAACTAGAGATGGTTGCCAGGCATCCCTCAACCTCGTTTGCGTTACTGGCGATGCAGCCGGTGGGGCCCAGCGTGGACGCGGTTGCTGCCGTCGCATCGATGCACCCCAACTGCACCGTCGCCACCGTGGTCGACAATCCACAGTCGCTGGAAGCACTTGCGGCGAGTGCGATTCGACAGCAAGTGACCATCGAAGTTCTTGTCGATTTGAACAATGGAATGAATCGGACTGGGATAAGACCTGGGTCGGGGGCATTGGAGCTGTATCAGAGGATTGCGGAGTTTGATTCGCTGATTCCGGGCGGTTTGCACGTCTATGACGGCCACATTCATGATTCAGATCTTGAAACACGTAAGGCTAATGTCGATGCTGCAATGACAGACGTACTGGAGCTGCGTCGGCGCTTGAAGGAGGAGGGAAGCGCCGTCCCTAGATTGATCGCTGGTGGCACACCTTCTTTTCCAATCCACTGTGCACATGACGACCGAATCTGCAGCCCGGGGACACCGGCCCTGTGGGATGCCGGTTACGCTTCGAACTATCCCGATCTGGAATTCCTACCAGCAGCAGTCCTGCTGACCCGAGTTGTCAGTGTGCTTGGGGACGGAGTCGTGTGTTTGGATCTTGGCTACAAATCGGTCGCCTCGGAAATGCAGCCTCCGCGTGTCACGTTCCTCAATGCGAAAGTCGAAGAGCAGCTTTCGCACTCCGAAGAACACTTGGTTGTGAAGTCTGAGAAACCACTGGAAGTTGGTGATCTCCTCTACGCGTTGCCCTGGCATATCTGTCCGACCGTGGCTCGCCATCCGCAGTTGGCCGTGGTGAACAAACACCTCGTTACCGGCCATTGGGATGTGACGTCGAGAGATAGAATTTGAACACAAATTCGTACGCAGATTTTTCCAGATTCTAGGGCGCGAGCTGGACACGTTGGCAGTTCATCGCAATGTAAAAAAAGTGTCCCGAATCAAAAGTCCGGCGGTTTTGACTCGCATGACGCCGTTTGGGACGCATTGCAGTTTCCTTGGTAACGCTGCGGAATAACCTTCGTTGACGCGTGGGACGTGGCTTTAGGCGTCGTCCGAACGTGTTTACACTCAGCAACCTTCGATCGATGGAGGCGGTTTATGGAAACTGTCAGTCGAGTTGCCGGCAATTCAAAGAAATGGGTTTGAAAGTATGTCAGTGAATCTCTTGGACCTTGTAAAAGGGGCCGTTGGCAGCCAAATGGGACCGCTCTCCGGAATTCTTGGAGAGAGTGAACAGAACACCAACACGGCGGTCAACGCGGTCGTCCCAGCAATCTTGGGGGGCCTGATGAAGAAGGCCTCAACGGACGACGGAGCTGGCCAGATTTTCAAAACGCTCGACGATCATGACGGCGGTATTCTAGATAACATCGGCGGCTTGCTTGGCGGTGGCAATCACTCCGACCTGCTGAATAAGGGCGGCGGACTGTTGGACATGATCTTTGGCGGTAATCGATCGGGCTTGCTAGGCAGCTTGGCTCGGATCGTCGGACTGGGCGACAGTAAGATCGGAACGATCATGAGCTTGTTGGCTCCGGTTGTGATGGGCGTGCTCGGAAAGCAACGTCGCTCGCAAGGTCTCGATATGTCGGGAATCACCGGTCTCTTGAATTCGCAAAAGGATCACTTGGCCGGGCATTTGCCAGGCGAACTTACGGACACACTCGGCTTGGGTGATATGTTCGGTGACGTCAACACGATGGCCAACAACGCGACCGGAGCAGTTGGCAACGCGGCAGCCAGCGTTTCAGGTGCTGCAGCAGATGCTGGGCGTTCCGTCGCCGGTGCCGCCAAGGATGCGGGCCAAGCCGGCGGTGGCTTATTCCGAGCCCTTATTCCACTCGTTTTACTGGGCGTTGTTGGCTTCTTGGCGTTCAACTTTCTGTTCCCTAAGAACGGCGTGAACGCTCCTGCAGCAGTCAATTTGGACTTGCCTGAGGTGAAGTTGCCTGGATTCGACACGCAAAAAATGGGGCAAGCTTTCGGCGATCTGACTCAGTCGATCAGCGGGGTCAAAGATGAGGCGTCTGCGTCGGCGATCCTTCCAAAGCTGAAGGAAGCCAGCTCGATGCTTGATGAGTTTGATCTGCAAACAATCGCAGCGGGGCCAGAAAAAGAAACGGTCAGCGGACTCTTCGGAAAGCTTATCGAACCGTTGAAGAAGGCTTTGGAGACTGCCTACGCGATACCGGGCGTCGAGGCGATTTTGAAGCCTGTGATTGATCCGTTTCTCGCGCGATTCGAGCCATTTGGACTGTAGTGTTGCATCATCTATGCACGTGAAATTGATCGATTCAGGGCCGGGTTTGCCGGCCCTGTTTTCATTTTGCCTGCGAGCGTCGACTGATTTCGCGGATGACTTGGGATCAACTGTCTGCGACGGAATCCAGGAACTGTTCGAAACACGAAAGTGCTGCTTCGCATTTCTGATGTAGGTCCTTACGCGGTATCAGTCCTGCTTCACCGGTCACGAAACACAGACCTTCCGTCCGTTCGACGCATCTGCGTAACAGCGGTTCGAGTTCGTCTAGAGCGAGCATGAGATCTTGATGAGCAGTTTCGTTCGTTGCTGTGATCGCCAGCAATTCACTAGCTTTCTCGGCGGCGTCTGAGAAACCAGTTAGTGCCGAGGGCTCTAAGGCTCCCGGGCCAACCTCCAGATACTCGCGCCATAACTCGCTCGCAGTTTGGCTCAGCTTCCGGATGGCTGCCTGCAATTCGCATCTGCTTGATTCGTTCAAAAGTCTGATCTTCCCGCGTCTGATTTCGAGGCAACACGACGTTGGATGCTTCCATTGCCTCTGCTGCTGTCTGCCTAGAATCGGAGTAAATACCACCGTAATCGGAATTGTTTAAACACAAAGTCTTCCCAAGCCGATCCACCGTACTGGCACGTTTTATCGTCAAAGATGTGCAATCGTTAGGGTGGGCTTATGAACGGACTCGTGCGACATCTATTGGTGACGCTGCTTCTATGCGCGATGTGTCAGCATGGCGTTTCACAAGCTCCGCCGCAAACCGGCTTCATGGAAGCGGGGCAGACACCGCCATCTGCGAGTGCCTTTGTCCCCTACGATTGCAAACACAAGCGGTGTGATGACGTAGCAAAAGTTCTGCGTCCACTGCTTCCAAGTCCGAGCGAGAATCCGGGTATCCAGCTGGTTGTCGACCGCGATGGGAATCGCTTGCTGTTGATGGGGCCGGTGGACGTCCATGATTTGGCATCGCAGATTCTGGCAGAAATCGACCAACCCGTTGCGGCTGCGCCTTCCTCGCCGACTAGTCCGTCCCGAACGGTGAAGGCATACAAGCTGCCAGCCCGATTACACGAAGGTTTCATTCGAGAGCTGCAGTCACGGTTTGGGAATGCAGTTCGCATCAGTGACGACGCGACTTCTGGCAACGTATTCGTTTCAGCGAGCAAGGCTCAGCACTCGGAAATTGCGGTCACAGTCGCAGGCTATACGGGCCAGCTGCAGACCACGCTGCCACCTCGAAATGAGCCAGTCCGATACAGAGAAACGACCGGGACCGACGTGTTGCGGTCGCCACAGCGAAGTGTGAGTGCGCCGGCTGCGACGCCATCATCACCAGCGATCAACGAAGTTTCAGGAAGTTATCCTCGCTTCGTTCGCGTTCCAAACGGACAGATCGATCGTGTCCAGCAACAATTGATGGCGATCTTCACCACTCGTTTGCAGGTCCGCACAGTGCAGGGCCGTCAAGTCTTCACGCTTCAAACGGCCGGGAAAACGCCCTCTCAGATCGATATTGAATTCGATCGGTTACGTAGCGGTATTTTGATCGACGGGGTCGGATCTGCTCCCGCGCAGCTAACGGTGCTGATTCAA
>CAYQMZ010000782.1:0-3918 GCA_964418725.1 uncultured Pirellulaceae bacterium | reverse complement strand
AAATTGCCACTTAAGATTAGAAAGTCGGCAAAGTCTGTTACGCCATTGCCGTTGAAGTCACCGGCTGTCCAGCTTGATGTTTGCGTGCCGAATGCCCGAGCAAATTGTAGGAAGTCAGCAAAGTTCACTTCGCCGTCAACGTTTGCGTCACCACCGGCATGAACGTGGATCTCGACCGTGGCCGGCGACGACCAGCGATTCGAGTCTAATCCGAAGACTTCGTAAGCGAATATGTCCGTACCCCAAAAGCCTTCGTCGGGTGTGTATCGAAAGTTACCGTCAGCACTGAGGTTCAGGGTCCCGTTGGTAGGAAGATCTGTGGCACGCACGATCATGGGCGCGTCGACAACGTTCGAATCATTGCTCAAGAGTCCGGTTGCCTCGCCGACGATAAGCGACTGGTCATAGACTCGGTAAGTGTCGGCGCCGACATTGGGTGCGGGTCTGCTGGGATTGGGTGTATTCGCTTCTTGCCAGAACCAATCGAAAAATGGCGCAACGACATTGCCATCTTGTTGCTGCTCCTCTTGTTTCAAATCGATATAGTCGCGAATAAAGTCGTCCCAGAAAAACGGCGAGTCGGATGTGGTCCCACCTGGGTAACAGAATTGATCGCTAAGTCCATCACACGTATAGATCGGTTCTGCCGTGGGATCGACAGGCGCTACTCCTAGCGGATTGGATACAGCAAATCCGGACAGGGAATAGTTCAAGAGCGAGCCGTCGGCAATCGGCGATGTAAGGCCAACGCGCAGCGTATACGCGCCCGGTTGTAGGAGCGGGTTCTCTGAAGATCTCGTCTGGCCGGGTTCAACGGTCAGCGAATGCACTAAGCTTCCGGTTTCGTCGAACAGCTCCATCCGAATTGGCTGGCCTTCGCCGGTAATCAGTTGGCTCTCTAGCAGAAAGTGAAACAGTTGCGGTGTGGCGACGTAAAGTTGGCGGATATCGACGGGTAGGCCGCCGGACAACGAACCGGAGGAAAACACCGTCATGGTCTCAGAGTCGCTGCCGAAGTTTGCAGTTAGTTGATAGTTGCCTCGAGCGGCATTGCCGTTCGGATCTTCGGCGGAAACTTCGATGAAGTACGTTGCCTCCGGTTCGACGTCGGAAACCTGAAGGATGTGTTCGCCGTTGCCACTGCGAATGATTTGAGCGTCGACGATTTCTCCCAATTCGTCACGTACGGTAACTCTAGGTGCCAACATCAGACTTGTGATTGATTGTACTTCGACCGTCATCACGCTGAGCAGACCCTCGTCGTCATCAGGAGACGTCAAGCGATAGTAGTCCACGTCTGTGCCGTCGATACTTCCCACTTGCTCGTACCATGCTCGGCCGGCGTTGAACGATCGAGGCAGGATACTGGTTGCAGTTTCGATGTCGTCGTCTTCGGAAAAGTCCTCATCGAATAGGAATTCGCCGTTGGCCAAAAGGTGATCGGCCAATTCTGACTCGGCAAAGCGAAACTCATCTTCGTCCAAGTCCTCATACTCATCGTCGTCTTCGTCATCATCCAGTTCTTCAGGGTCAAGCGATACCGCGACAACGTAGCGCCCGCTTTCGACCGGGCTGTCTTCCGCCATTTCAATGCTGACGAAGAACGTGTCTTCTTCGTCATCATCGAATTCATAGTCCAATCGAAATACGCCGCCGCTTACATCTTCCGACTCTTCGACCTCGGTCAACACATTGCCCGTTTCGTCGTACAGCTTCACGACAAAATCAGCGGTGCTCAGTCCCTGATTGTCCACGACGATTCGTATCGCACCTTCAATCTCGTCTTCCGATGTGACTTCAAAAACGTCCACGTCGTCCCTAGATGAGATGTCGCCATACTGCAGACCCAACATGTCTTCGGCCAGATTGGACGACAGAACGGTGGATGTTGCGAACGTGTCGTTCCGGCTGTCGACTTCATTCGTATCGAGATTTCGTTGACCGTATAGAAACTGAAGGTTGGCGATGTCGGCGGCTGAGGGTGTGGTAATGTTGGAGACGCCATGCACGTGCATTACTGAGGTTGGATCATCCGTGTGTTCGAGCCCAAAAATGTGACCTGCTTCGTGTAAGGCGACCGAAGCAAGTTGGTCGATGGAAGTCCAGTCGATGTTGCTGTTGAAGACAATGTCGCTGGCCCATGATCCCAAAGCCAAGTTGTCGGGTGGCATCGAAATGGCCATCACGTTTTCACTCAGCGGTGCAGCGGCAATTCGGACGTCTCCGAATACGCTGTTGCGATGTTCGGGGGTTCCAAATGGAACGCCCGAGTCTGGTACGACACCCACATCGGCATTCGTGTGCTTTGCCCATTTGTGGAAAGCATTTTCAATGGCGGATTGCCATTCGCGTTCTGACCCGAGGCTTGAGAACGTCGCATGCAAGGAGTTGCTATGTCCGCTCACGTCCGTGTTGTCCGGAGCGTAGCTAAGTGTGAGAAAGGCGGAGATTCCCCCACCAGCATGAAGCAATTGTCGATCTTCCAACTGTTCAACCAGCGGAGACCATCGTTTGAATCGTCTGCCGGGCTGAGCACGCCATCTAGACCGCTTGCCGTAATCTGTTCGGGGTTGTCGTGTCGTGTTTCGCATAGGTGCTCGTTTGGCTGAATAGATGGGATGGGTTCAGCTATCGAAGAGACGAGGGTTATTGCGGAATCGCAAGTTAAGGTAAAAGCTTATTCGCTGCTCCTATCAGTTCTTGGAATTGCTTATTCGCGTGAATCGCTTTTAAATCAGGATCGCCCTGAACATAGCGTGCCCAAAGCGGTTTGGTTGCGAGGGCACGCTGTAAGAATTCAATCGCCTGATCCTGATCCTTCTTTCCGTTCTGTGTCAACGAATACACACTAGCTGCTCGAATCAGCGTAGGTGCAGTTTGGTCTGTCTTCAATGCTTGATGAATTGCGGATCTGGCTGAGTCAGAATTTCCTTCGCGAGCCTCTAGCACGGCCAGGCTGCCTCGTAGTTCGGCGTCGGTTGGTCTTGCTTGGAGTGCCATTTTCAGTGTTTTGATTGCTTGGCGATTGTCATTCAAGAAATCCGAAAGCACGTAAGCGATGTTCTTCAAAGCACTCACCGAATTCCTGTTCAGGTTGAGCGCTGCGCGAAAATCTTGAAGTGCCTGTTTGGGATTCTTGTCCTTTAGGTGCGCCATTCCACGTGCCAGGAAATTGGCCTCATCGAACGGCACCAGATTCAACCCGTGTTCGTGATCGGCGTCCGCACCCTCTCTATCGTTCAGGGCGTGACGCAATTCGGATCGCAGTAAGAAAAACCGTGGCTCTGCTCCAAAGTCACTCAGTTCTGCCAACTCGATGGCTCTCGTCAAGTCGCGTTCTGACTGTTGATGATCACGCAAGCCGCGATATGCCAAGGCACGGTTGAAGTATCCCGCGACGTTGTCAGGTTTGAGTTCCATGAATCTGTCGGCATCTCGAACGGCACCGTCAAAGTCACGCAACTCTAGTCGCGTCACCAGTCGGTGCAAGTAACCCACCGGCAGGTCTCGCCGCAATTGGATACAGCGCGAGAAACTGCGTTCGGCATCCTCCCACGAAAGCTGTTCACGATAGGCGTTACCGAGTTTCAGCCACGTCGAGTAGTTTCCCGGTGACAAATCGTTAGCATGTCGATACGCGTTGATCGCAGTTGTGAGTTGCCCGTGGCGAAGTTTGCTGTCTCCCAACGTCTCGAAATCTAAAGCAGTAACGGGAGAAGTTCTTTCATGCGCCGAGGTGACTTCACCACCACGCGCGGTATCGATTTCTTCAGCCAGTGAATTCCAAGCGTACGTTGACCCCGGCAAGAAAGGCTTGGCCCTTGCGAGGAGTTTGCCGGCCTCTGCCAACGCCGCCTCACGTTGCTCCGGGTCGGAATACGTCGCATCAAGCTTCGTGCGGGCAAGCGTCAGAAGCAG
>CAYQMZ010000781.1:0-3936 GCA_964418725.1 uncultured Pirellulaceae bacterium | reverse complement strand
ATCCTTCATCCCCGGGTGGAACTGAGTGTGCTGAGGGTCTGCTTCGCTTATCCACAAGCCCTTGCCCTCGTTTCTCTCCATCAGCCCGGTTTCTTTTGAAATCGTGTGTCTGGCTGAGAAGCTATTGCTTGAACAACGAGGCCCATCAGTCGCTCCCGCATAAAGATTTGAGAACTGACGTCGACGGTCCATACACTGATCTCTGACTCAGAGTTTGCGACCTGGTACGTGGCTTGGATGCCTTCCTCTTTTCCAAAATCTCCTGCGTGCGGATACAAGAGAATGACGTGCGAACATTGATAGACTTGTGCGTAGGCCATCATCTGATAGATATCAGATTGGTTGATTTCTATTTCTTTCTCGGCAATGTGCTTCCATTTGGTGTCTACAACTAGGGCAACCTGTCCGTCGCGATGTAACATGATGTCTGGGCGAGTTCTGAACACGCTGCGGCCACTGGCCTGGTCAGTCAGGCAGTGTCGCAGGCCGCCCTGTGTGCTTGTCGAGAACGTGGAACCGGCTAGCGCTTTGCTCATCTGAACGGCGATGTAGCGTTCGAACAGTATGTTCATTTCAAAGAGCAACGTGATGCCGTTTGTCTTGCCGCTAGTAGTGCTTTGGTAGTCGTTACCAAGCAGCAGCTTTGCCAGGGCGAACACTTGATGCCAGCGTTGATTTGTACGATCTAGCTTGACTTGATCCCAGGGCAAGGCTGGCTCGGGTACGTACGACACTGCTGCATAGCGCGTGGTCAGTTCCTTGAGCAATCGAGCGTTCCTGGCTCGAGTTGTGAATCGCAAAAGTTTGTGTACTGCCGCTTTGATGACCTGGTTTAGCGGAGTGTCCGCTGAGTACTCATCATATTCGCACGCAAGGCGGTGCGGCGAAGTGGCAAGGGTTGTGAACTGCCGGACTGTTTGCAGCTTGCCGCGCAGCGCAGGTAGATCTTCGGCGACGCTCAGGTAACGATGTGGCAAGCCTTTTCGAACGGCAGTTCGGAGCCCAGTGGCGAATCGCTCGATTACGATCTCCAAAAGGCTATTCCGTTGTGTGGATACTGCTGCGGATCCAGATACCGCTAGTGGCAAATCGTATGCGACTGCGAGCATGTGTACGAGTTGTTCTCGGGCAGCACCTTCAGCTCGTCCCGCAATTTTTGGCAGTATCTCAAGAGTCGCGCCGTCAGCAACAATGAGCCCAACAGTCTGTCGGGCTCGCAGTGAGGTGCGACCCAGTTGCAGTACATCATCGTGCCTTCGACTCAGCCCGGCAGCCTGTGCTGCGTGGGCGAGCTGTACAGCAATTTGTTCCGGGATTTCGTCCGATGCCGTACCGTAACGCAGCTCTCCCCATTCAACTAACGCCCAGTGCCTCATGAATAGGCTTCGTAGGCGTCATCTGAAAAGGATTCTCTAATCTTCCAGCGCCATCTTGCGTCTTCTTGCGCCTCTAGCCCCTCAGGTGGTGGCAGCTCGATTCGTCGCAGGAAGCGTTTCGCCTGGTGATCCCCCAGTACTTGAGCGATCCTGTCCCAGTCGTCGTAAAAGTACTCCGACAGAAGCGGTATGATTTTCTCCCGTATCACCTGGTCTACGTCTTGCCGGCTTTCGCAGTTCATAAAGTAGGCGTGACCGATCTGATGTTCTCGATCGAAGAGGTACTCGATGCGGTCGTTCAGCTGTGTGAGTAGCTCAGTCAGATCGATGCCGCAGGCATCGCTGGCTTTGTCGAGCAGTCGTGGGTCAGGCATCAACTCCTTGAAGGTGAAGCGCCGGCGCAGAGCCGTATCCAGCAAGGCAATGGAACGGTCAGCTGTATTCATAGTGGCCAGGATATGGAGGTTGTCTGGCACGCCGAACAAATCGCCGGAATAGGGCAAGCGTAGGCTTAGTGCGTTCGGTTGGCCCAAGCGCTTGTCTGGTTCGATGAGCGTAATCAATTCGCCGAGTACTTTGGATATGTTGGCTCGATTGATCTCGTCTATGACTAGGACGAACTGATCCGTTCCTCTGTTGCCATCGTCGCTTTTACTGGACAACAGTTGCGAAAGAGCTTCTTTTTTCAGCTCACTATCTTTCATCTGATAGCAGGAGGCTTGTGTCAGATTTTTTCGATAGATTCGGTCGGCAGGTAGGGAATCATCGAGCTGCAGTAACCATTTGACACGTCGTTGATGTGCATAGCGTAATTCTGGATTCGCACGGTGCAGATAGTCACTCACGATCTCGCCAATCGCTCGAAATTTTCGGTTCCCCTCTGACACGACGACCAGGTCGCCGATACTCATCTCCCTGAATCGCCAGGTCTGGACCGTATCTCCAGTCATGCCGGATGCTTCCGGTTCGTCCTCTCTCCAGCGTGCGACTACTTGCTGGAAATCCAGATATTTTTCGGCTGACCAATCGATTGCTCCACCGTACCCTAGAGCAACCAGGTTGCTTTCGACGCACTGCTCGTAGATATCCTCCTCCACACCAGCGCGGCCAAGCGACATTTTGAAGACGCGTCTACCGGTCAGGTCGAAGGGTTCGGTACCGCTGCCCTTGTTTCTAGCAATTTGTGCTGCCGCGCATATGTCGCGGAACACGCCGTTGGTCGGCTGGAGGCTAAACCCTGCCTGGGAGGCATGGCCTGATTCTGGATCGCCTGTCGTGGGTCTCAGCCCTTCTACGAACTCCTCATAAGAGTAGGACTGGTGAAAGGTCACGAACTCGATCTGTCCCGCGGCGACGAGCGTCTGATATCGCTCAAGCACTTCCTTTCGTGATCCTGGCGCTATGCCGTCGCACAGGATCACAGCTTCTTTAGCGGTACTCCAGGTTTTACCGGTGCCGGGCGGTCCATAGAGTACGAGGTTCTTCGGTTTGGAATTGGCTGATTTGTTGGCTGGCGAGGCTTTGTACTCTTTAGTCGCAGCATCAGGGCTCAGGTCTTTATCTCGAAGCATCCATAAAAATCCCTGTACATCCACCAGGTCGCGCGGCTTCCACTCCCATGCGTCTCGCATGATCGTCTTGAGGGTTTCTAGAAGCGTAAGCCACCGCTTCATGTGGTCTTGATTTGGGGCCTTCCCAGAGAACAGTCGCGCTCCCATCAGCTGTTCGCTGAACGCTCTGGCAAGGTTGATTTTGAAGGGAGTGGAATGCTGTGGTGCTGCGCAACCGGCGATCGTGAAAACGATGCTCCAGATCTCACCGTGGGTAAGCTTGGTTGCTCCTGCTTCCCTAAGCGCCTGTAACTCTTCGCTGGCTTGCCAGATCGCCGGCGGCCCCAGTTGCCTCACGTTCGCGCCTAAGCTGCCTAACGCTGTGTAGAAGCGATCTTCAAGCTCAGTGTGATTCTTCTCGATTTCTTGGCGAGTCTGCCAGCGGAGTAGGGGGCCGTCTTGAGGGCAGGCTAACGTGTACAGCACTCTGCCGAGGTCGGCAGGATTGTCTTCTTGGCTGATCGCTTTTTTGAAGGCTTCAATGATCTCATCTTTATAAGCTCGCTCACGGGTGTAGTACAGGCCGCTAGTCTGCTCGAAGTCGATGAAGTCCGGCGCGCGTTCGCTGAACTCGCTTTTTAGCTGTTCCAGTGCGTTTTGATCGAGCCCGTTAGTCAGTTCTTTTTCTTCCATGCAGTCGGGACCAGTGATGCCTTAGGGAATGCACGCGATTTTAACTGGAACGTACGCTGACTGGAATGGATGCGAGCTTTGGGTGTATGCGGCTGGTGAACCGAGCGTTGGAGAGAACCCATCGAGCTATTCGTATCGCGGGATCCGAACTATTTTTTACTGCTTCGCCGTGAGTTGGAGTGCACGCCGTAAACCGCCGTTTCTGTGGCGCAGGTTCCAAGGTAGAGCCTGGGGCAGTCAACGGGGCGCTGGTTTTAGCCCGGTCAGGATTCCGGATAAATCCCCAACGCCACCTGCCCCACATACCCCCGAATATC
>CAYQMZ010000780.1:0-3937 GCA_964418725.1 uncultured Pirellulaceae bacterium | reverse complement strand
CTTTAGGAGGGACAAGCTCAGAAAGCATCTCACTAACGGAGCTGCTGGCGTTGTCCTCAGCGTATGAGCCCACGCAGCACGCGAAGACCAAGATGAATGAGAGAACGGTTCGTAACATGGCTACACCTGGCCGTGAAAGTTAAACTGTCAGCGCGGAATTTGTATCGGTTATTGCAGTCGCGAAGATTAGCGTGATTCGATGGACCCAACGTGCTGTCAAAGCAATCGCCGGTTCCGTGCCCTTGATGACGGCTAGAATTTGAAGGAAATCAAATGCCAGATCGAATTACTAAGATTCGCGAAATGCTTGAACTGGATCCGAAAGACACCTTCCTTAGATACAGTTTGGCGATGGAGCAAGAGAAGATTGGCGAGCATGACGCTAGCGAGGGAGGATTCCGCGAACTCATGGCCGACACGCCGCCCTACGTGCCAGCTTTTTTCATGCTTGCACAGCATCTAACCAAGCGTGAGCGCGTCAATGATGCGAGGACGCTGTTGCGTGATGGAATTGAAGAGGCTCGCAAGCAAGGTGACTCGCATGCGGCGGGTGAGATGAGCGAGTTCTTGGCTTCGCTCGGAGAGGCCGGAGAATAAAGTGGCGTACTGCCGGGCAAGCGGATGGCTCGCCAACAAAGCTACAGAGTTCACCCAAGCGTCATCGAATCAGCCGGTTGTCGGCGGCTGACTCGTTGTGTGTCTTCGAGCTTTCTCCGCGACCCCTATGGCTGAGATGCCACTAGGTCGCGATCTTCTTGTCGATCTTGTTTGGAAGTCGCCAGCACGTCCTCGTCGGTATCGATTTGATGCTTGGGGGCGTCCGCCTGCTGATCGCCGAAAAGTTGGTCGACCTTGGATTCGGATATCGCAGCTTGAGCCACAGATTCGGCCCGCTCCAGTTCCTCCTGGTCCGACGCTGCATCTTGCTTGGTCGCCCACAGTTCTTGGGGAAGATCATCGAAGTGAGAACTTAATTCCCACGTGCCGTCGAGATGCTCGACGATAGCAGTGCAGTGTTCGACCCAGTCGCCTGTATTGCAGTACGTGATTTCGTCGATTTGTGTAACGGCCGGAGCGTGAATGTGGCCGCACAAGACTGCTTCGCAATTGCGATTGCGAGCGTGGTTGGCAATCTTGTTTTCGAAGTCACTAATGAAGTTCACGGCTCCCTTGAACTTCATTTTGACGTCGCCGCTATAGTGCCAGTCACTTAGACCCAGAAGTCGGCGAACTCCGTTGATCGTGTAATTTGTCCAAAGTAGGAACTCGTACAAACCGGCTCCAACGACGGACAGCCATTTGCATTGTTGTTCGACTTCATCAAATTTGTCGCCATGCATGATCAAGACGCGTCGACCATCAAGAGCTTCATGGATAAATTCGTCTTCGATGCGAACGAATCCATAGTCCTTCAAGTAGTGACGAAGAAACTCGTCGTGGTTGCCGGGCGTGTAGAACAGCTTGGTACCGCTGGCCTGCATTTCCAGCAGTCGATGCAAAATCTGATGATAGACCTTGGGCCAGCGCCATTTACTGCGCAATCGCCATCCGTCGATAAAGTCTCCAACCAAATAGAGTTCATCGATCTTGTGTTGCTCTAAGAACTTGAGGAAGCGGTCGGCCTGACAGTAACGACTGCCTAAATGGACGTCGCTCACAAACGCGGTCTTCACGTGAGTGGCGTCGACTAAACCGAATTCAGGATGAGTCTCAAACATAGCGCATGCAGTTGGTGCGTCGTGGGGCTGTACCCGCAACTGTAGCATGGGATTTCCCGCAATCGCGTTGTCTAATTGGTGACGCAATGTTCTTTGCGTGATCTCTCGTTTAAGCGTCACAATCCAACTGATCGGCACGGACATGTATACTTACAATCGATACAACCACGTGAGAACAAAGGCATGGCCTTCATAGAGACTCCGAATCAACAGCAACTTCATCAGTTGCGTGACGACCTGGCGGAAATGGCATCGGACTTGGACATGCCGACGGGAGAGCAGTGGCCGGCTCGCCAACTGAAGGTGTGTGCTGACCGCGGTGTGTTTCGCTGGTTTCTTGCCAAAGAGTGGGGTGGCTGCGAATGGACGCCGGAACAAACAGCGGAAGGCTATTTGAGTCTGAGTGCTGGTTGCCTGACAACGACGTTTGTCATCACGCAATATATGGGTGCTGCTAGAAGGATCGCCGGTAGCGAGAATCAGCAAATGAAGGAACGTTACTTGCCCAAGTTTGCGAGTGGCGAATTGTTTGGTACCGTCGGGATCTCGCATCTGACGACCAGCCGTCGGCATTTGGGTAAGAACATTCTGCATGCAGAGGAGGTGGGCGACGGCTTTCGGCTTAACGGAATGGCGCCCTGGGTGACGGGGGCGAAGGCAGCGGACACCGTCGTTACCGGCGCGACACTTGATGATGGGCGTCAGATTCTTGCGGCCGTGCCCAATTGCATCCCGGGGATTGAGATTCCGCCACCAGCTCAACTGGTAAGTCTAAACGCCAGTCAGACGGGTCCGATCAAGTTTGAAGACTGTTGGATTCCCAATGAGTGCGTGTTGGCTGGTCCCGTCAACGAGGTGATGAAGACCGGCGTAGGGGCAGGTACCGGCGGAGTGCAGACTTCGACGTTGGCGGTTGGATTAGCGAATGGTGCTATTTCCTATCTAAAGCAGGAGGTAGAGAAGCGTCCGGATCTCTCGTCGCCGGCGGAAGCATTGGCGGATGAAGCCAACCAATTAAGTCAGCAACTTCTTCGCGCCGCCGCAGGTGAGGAAGTGTGTTCCAACGAAGAATTGCGAACGAAAGCGAACAGCTTGGCACTTCGTAGCACCCAGTCGGCCTTGTCGGCAGCGAAGGGTACCGGTTATCTAATTGGGCATCCGGCAGGGCGATGGTGTCGCGAAGCGTTGTTCTTCCTGGTGTGGAGTTGTCCACAGCCGGTCATAAACGCCAACCTTTGCGAACTTGCCGGCTTAGCATGACCTCAAGAAGGAATGTAATGGTTGACGAATGCCAAGAACCGAACGGTGATCTGCTGTTGAGAACGATGGCAATGCCGGCGGATACGAACGCCAACGGCGACATATTCGGTGGCTGGATTATGTCACAGATGGACATCGCCGGTGCCATTCTCGCCAAAGAGATCGCTCGCGGCAGAACAGTGACGGTTGCAGTCGACTCGATGAAGTTTCTCAAGCCCGTGCAAGTCGGCGACGTGGTTTGCTGTTACGGCTTCGTCGATCGCATTGGTACAACTTCCATGCGGTTGCAACTGGAGGTTTGGGTTCGACCTGTTCTCAATGCCTCGGAAAAGGCATCGCCGCGATTCAAAGTGACAGAGGCAGCGTACACGTTTGTTGCAATCGACGAGCAGGGCAAGAAGCGTCCCGTTCCTCGCGACTGATGTCCTTGCAAAATGGGAAAAAAGAAAGCCTCGTGCTTAGCAGCACGAGGCTTTCAAGAAAGGGTTGCCCGACCGGCCCGTGGCCTGACAAACTTACATCCTTTCCCTGATCAGTTTTCGACGCTAACCATCTTGGTGGCTGGCTTGAAGAACGGGTTGTTGACTTCAAGCTGCGTCAGGTTCTGCAAGTTCAACTTTGGCTTGGCATCTTGCTTTACTGGTTGAACGTGCGGGTTCGAAATCATCGCTGCCTTCGGTGGTGCCTCTGGCGTCTTCACCGTACCTGGGTAGGCAAACGGGCTATAGCCGTAGGTGCGATGCATTGGTTGGCTGTAGTAAACAGGCGGGTGCAGTGCGAAGTATGGAGGTGTTGGAACGCGACCGCTGCGGTAGGCGCTGCCGTTCAATCCAAGTAGTCCGTAGCCTCCGATGCCGCCGTAACCAAGTGCGCCAAGTCCGCCACACTGCGCCTGTGCTGGTTGTGCTGCGCCCATCAGCAACAGCCCGAATGCGACGACGGCCATACCGGTGAGTTTT
>CAYQMZ010000779.1:0-3960 GCA_964418725.1 uncultured Pirellulaceae bacterium | reverse complement strand
CCGCACGGTCGGAGTGTCATTCGGAGTTTTCTTGGTACCACGTGGACTGGCCTTGCGACGGTTCGGGCGGTATTCAGCCAACAACGCGCTGAGTTCCTCTACGACATCGGGGTGTTCGTTGATGACGTTCTTGGTTTCGTTGACGTCGGCTTCGAGGTCATAGAGCTGAGCCCTCGGTGCGTCCTTTTTGATCCTTCCGTTTTCGATATCGCTATTCACCGATCCAACAAACGTGGCTGCAGCGGGTCCAGCGAACGTGTGGCTTTTCGGAGTCTTCCCGCCGAAGCCACCGCTGCCCCGAGCCGGAATGTACATCCACTTGCCTTTGCGAACCGACAAGTGTGTACCCTTATGGGGAGCCAGCAGCAGATGATCGCGGATGGGGTCCTGCGGATCGTCGACGAACGCGGGAAGCACGTTCACGCTGTCTATCTGTTCGTTGGTGTCGAGCTCCTGTCGAGTCAAAGCCGCGAACGTAGCCAGCATATCGACATTGCCGATCAGCTGATTCGATGTCGTACCTGCCTTCACCTTGCCGGGCCAGCGGACGATCATCGGGACGCGGTGCCCGCCTTCCCAGACTCCAAATTTGAAACCGAGTAGGTCGCCATTCTGGCGATGACCAGCTTTGAATGCCGCCTGACCTCCAAAGTTGAACATCCCACCGTTGTCGCTGGTGAAGATGACCAAGGTGTTGTCCGTCAGTCCGTTTTCTTCGAGGCAGGAAAGGATTTCGCCGACGATCCAATCGAGTTCATGAATGAAATCGCCATAGAGCCCACACTGGCTGGTGCCCTGGAATCGTTTTGCGGGTGTGAATGGATGGTGAATGTTGGTCGTTGCCATGTACAGAAAGAATGGGTTGCCCTTGTGTTCGTTGATCCATTCAACGGACTTCTTCGCGAGCGTTGTTCCGACTTGGTAGTCGTTGAACAGCTCATGAGCCTTCTTTGCTCCGCCGAATTGGTTTGGGCTGCGGTTGGCGGCTTCTTTCGGAATCGGTGTAATCGGAGTGACACCCTTTGCGTTGCGCCCCAGATGAACTAGCGGGTCGTTTGGATCGCTACCAACAACTCGATCGTTCTCCACGTAAACATACGGCGGAGCGCTATTCACAACGGGCATGCCGAAGTAGTAATCAAAGCCCAGATCGTTTGGTCCGGGGCGCAGCGGCTCTCGCCACGTATTCTTTTCCTTACCGAAACCTAGATGCCATTTCCCAAAGGCGGCGGTGTCGTAGCCTTTGCTTTTGAACACGTCAGCGATGGTGGTCTTCTCTGTATCAACCAGCAGTCTCGCCGTGACTGGCGACGGTCCCCAAATGCCTTTTTCGCCGCGCGGCCCCGTGCCGCGAACAGGATACTGGCCGGTAAGTAAGGCGTAACGTGAGGGTGTGCACACGGCCGATACCGAATGAGCATCCGTGAAACGCCGGCCTTCTCGCGCAAGCCGATCGATGTTCGGGGTCTGCACCTTGGTGGCACCATAGCAACCAAGGTCACCGTAGCCGAGGTCGTCGGCGAAGATGAGAACTACGTTGGGCGGGGAGTCGTCAGCGAAGACTTGCGAGACAGTCCCCAACAGAAGGAGCAGCGTGGTCGTTAGTGGACTGTAAGTCATGAGAGGCTTGTTCCTCGTTGCTCTAGTGCGCTCAGTGTTTCGCTGTGTGTTGCCCGTCTACCGTAAAAGGGTACTGACTGGCGGCTGTTACCGTTTCGGCTCGCCGATCGCCGGTGTTGTCGGCGAAATCATGATGGCACATCCGCTTCCAGAACTCATGGTCGCCGTTAGTGAATCTTTCGCCGTGACCTGGCGTGAGCTTATTGTGACAAGTTTCTTGTCAACTGGATTCTCTGCATAGATCTTTGCTACGAAGGTCCCAGATCCAAGGAACCCCAGCGGGATGTCCAGAGTTCGCTCTTCGTTGACGATCGTTCCGACGAACCACCGGTCACCCGTACGTCTGGCGACGGTCATGTAGCTGCTAATGGAACCCTGAATCACCTTCGAGTCGTCCCATGTCGTCGGCATTTCTTTCCAAAATTCGAGTTCCGGAAACGTTCGGCCCGCGTAACGATCGGCTTGGTCGTACCAGTGCAGGTACTGTAGTGGACTGTAGAAGATCACGCCCAATGCAAGCTGATACGAACGGCTGCCGACTCGACCATTGAGATAACAAGGCGTGTAGTCACCGGCACCGGCGATCATGCGTGCGAAGGAAGTGGTGAGAACATTCTGCGGTGGGTTCCCTTTGTCCGCGCGTTCCTCGTTTCCAAGGATGCCTTCGACGGTCAGCAAATGTGGGTAAGTTCGTTCAATTCCGGTCAGCCGGAAATTGTCGTGAATATCAACGATCAGTTTGTATTCCGCCGCCTTCCTAATTGCAGCGAACAGGAATTCCATGTCAGCCTGACTCTCCCAGTTCACAAACCCCATTTTGACGCCTCGAATGCCCCATTCTTGGTAGGTGCGAAAGGTGGTGTCGAGGTCGTAACGGGACATCGCGATTTTGTTGATGTAGCAGATGACCCCGATGCCATTTTCGGTCGCATAGCGGATCGTTTCCGGCATATCGATTCGGTCGATGACCGTCAGTGGATTCGACTTTGGATCTCGTTCCGGTCCATACCAGCCAGCATCGTAGTGGACGTACTGGTAATTGTTGGCGGCTGCATAGTCGATGATCGCTTTGGCTCCGTGCGTCGTCAGACTGCTACGCCAAACCTTGCCGGGTTTGATCCATGACGTGTCGCCGACAGTTGATGGTGGAGACAGGTTTTGCAGCAAGTAGTGGTGTTCGACCAGCGTGCCTGGCTGATCGGCAACCATGATGACTCTCCACGGCGTCGTGAGAGATTGCGTCGCCGAAACGCTACCTCTTCGGAAACGAGTGACCAGCTGATGCGTGCCCGACCGATTCAGCATCATGGGCGCGTAGTGTTCGAGGCTGCCAGCCTCGGCAATAGCGACGAAACGCGAGCCGACTTCAAGTAGCAGCGGACGAATTGATCGGCCAGAGATTTCTGAGATTCGGGCTTTAGAGTACTTTGCCTGTGGATAGTCGTCCCAGTAGACAGAGTGGTCGTCCGTAAACTGGAACTGACTGTTCTCCGCTCGTAGCGTGAGTTCCCCGATTCCTTCCTGATCTGGAATCGAATAGTGAAATGCGACGCCTTCGTCGTAAGCTCGGAAGGTCACGTCGATCCGTCGCTTTTGGCCCGTTGTCTCACGAAGTTCGATGACCTGTTCATTGAAGGCATCCGGATAGGAGCTTCTCGAGCCGACAACCGGAACCCAGCTGCGGTTGTGTGACCGGGCCCTCTTGCCTGCGATTACGAACGTGCCACTAAACTCACCGCCTTCAAAATCTAGCGAGAGACCGGAATTGGTAAGGATAGGCGAATCGCGGTAGGACACGCTGTAGTAGGGCAGGCCGTCGATGAGTGAAAACCGAATCGCGTGGTTTTCTGATGGCGACAGTACCGTCACCTCATTCGCAGCGTGGCAAAGGCTGCCAAGCACGAGGGTCGCACACGCAATTGTTAATAGATTTCGTTTTTGCATCAGTTCGTTTTCGTAACTGGCCGTTGGGTACGCAGTTGTTGTTCCACGCAGCGAAACAGGGGCTGGCGGTGCCGTGTGCAGTTTTTGCTGGTGTATTGGAAACTGCACTTTGGCCAGGGTCCGATTGTCGCACAACGACGCCGGTTTTTCTTGATTAGTCGCTCCTCGCCTAAGGCCCGAATTTAAAGGAAGAGAAAGTGCGGCAATGCTGGGGGCAACGCACACTCGGCGGATCATTCAGGCGTACCCGACATCGCAAACTAGAAGCGGTAATCTGCACCATCTCGACTAAGTTGACATTCGCGGTCGAGTGCCATCATGCGCTGCATTAGGGTCTCTAGTTGCTTCGGCTCTTCTTTTGAAAGATCGTTTTCCTCGTACGGATCTCTCTTCAGG
>CAYQMZ010000778.1:0-3960 GCA_964418725.1 uncultured Pirellulaceae bacterium | reverse complement strand
CGCGCGGACTTCTGCCTGGTCGTCCGACAGAATCGAAGCCAGTAGGGGAACCGCCGAGCCGCCCATTTCGATCATCGCGTGCGACGCATAGCCTGCGATCAACGAATCTCGCTTGGCATCTTCCCCCACACCATCGACCTGAGCGTCCAGGTCATCCAGCGAATCGACTTCTGCCTGAGCTGCTAACTCCTCTAACGGTGACAGCGTGGACAATCCGCTCTCGTCATCCAACACCAGCTCGACATCCTGATCCGCCTGCTGCAATGAGTCGTAAGCAAAACCTACCGCACTCAAATAGAACTCGACTTCCTTCGCCAGCGCCTGATGCTCGGCCAACAGTTGTTCATATGCCGCCGACAGTTTTTCGTACTTCTGCTGCAACTTTTCTCGCCCGCTGATCTGTTGCTTCAACTGGCTTTGTTGCACGCTGATCTCTTGAGTTCTCGTTTCCAAAAGCCTCTCAAGACGAATCAAAGCAGGTCGCATCGACTGACGAGGCTGCCTTTCACCTACTTCTAAAGTTCTGCGAGACTCCTCACGCTCGCTGGCATTTAACTCGGCCAGCAAAGCCTGCGTTTTCTGATACTGCATCCCCATCAGCCCCACCACCAGAATTACGAAAAGGGAGATTGCACCGTAAGCTAGAATCAGCAGCGTACTGGTCTTCGTTCTCATGGTGGATACCTAACCTGTGAGAGATGATCGTGCCCGCATTCTACATCGGCGTCGCGCCTTCGGCGCTATTCGAGCACCACCTAAGGACACGCATGACAATAGGTCGCATCATTGAAACACCGGAATGCGTGGCCGAAGGAGCGACCTGGCTGTCAAAAAGCTGCCCGCGCATGGCACATGCGTTGGAACAAACCGGACCACTGCCACTGCGTCGGCGTCCCGATGGGTTCGCTCAATTGTTGAGTGCCATCGTTAGTCAGCAATTGAGTGTTGCGGCTGCCAAGTCCATTTGGAATCGCATGAAGGCCGCGAAACTCACCGGACCAAGAAAGATCATGTGGGCCGAAGACGAGACGTTGCGAGAAGCGGGGTTGAGTCGCCAAAAAATTCGCTATGCTCGGGCTCTTGCCTCGGCAAAGATCAATTACGTTGCACTTCGCGAAGCCGACAATGAAGAGGTGATTTCGACACTAACAAAAGTACCTGGCATCGGCGTCTGGACCGCAGAGATCTACCTGATGTTTTCACTTGGACGGGCCGATGTCATCGCGCCAGGCGATTTAGCACTGCAGGAGTCAGCCCGCATTCTCTATGAACTTCCGAAGCGACCAACGGAAAAAGAACTGCGAGAGATGGCCACTGACTGGTCACCATGGAGATCCGTCGCCGCCCGCGCTCTTTGGGCGTACTACCACATTGCGAAAGACAGAGCGGGAATTGCCTAGCCGCCGGCCAAGCGGGTAAACGTTCCCAATGAATCGCCGTGAGGATTTGAAGCTTAGTCGCTCGACAGGTACTCGTTGATGGCGGCGGCGACTGCTCCCTGATTGGAAGGTGCCGTAATCGCATTCATTGCCAAGTCTGCCGCGATCGCTTGGAGTTCCGTCGCATCGGCTGCGATGCTCAGCATCAGGTCTTGCAACATCGGTAGAAAGTCAGGGGTAGCAACGGCATCTGCCTCCATTCCGGAGTCGACAATCGCTTGTACGCCGGATCCTGAGTCGGCCGTCGCACGGGCTGTCGAAGAGCGGTTCGCAACAGCTCGGGCGAGAGATCCGTTCGAACTTGTGACCTGGGCGGTGGAGGAATCAAACGATTGGGCCTCAGCGGACGCCTGATTTGTCGCAGTTGAGGATGCATCGGCGTCATCAGATCCGCTTGCCAACGATGCTGAATCGTTGCGTGCTGTGGCGGATGCCTTCGTATTCTCGCTCGCTAGAGAAATTGCGGCCGAGCCCGCTTCCGTCATGGACGTTGCGTTCGATTCATTTGCCGCGATGGCTAAAGCCTTCGATTGAGTGTCTCCCGTTGAGGTTGACGTAGATGCCATCTCGGCCGCAGAACTAGCTGAACTTTGGTTCGACGATGTGGAATCCGCAGAGGCTTCGTCGCGAGAAAATGCGAGCGCGTCGGAACTCATCGAAGCAGTTGTTGAGGACGCCGATTTGTTGATCGAGATTGCGCTGGTCGTACTACTGGTACTTGCTTCGGCATTGCTGACGCTTTCGTTCAGTGCGAATGATGTTGTTGATGAACCATCGGAGGAACTAGCTGTCGCGGTCGACTTGTTCGTCGACGTCGCGGTCGCCACAGAATCTCCTTCTGCGTTCGCCGAAGAGCTTCCTTCCTCAATGGCTGTTGCTTCCGCGCTGGAACCGTTACTCGAAAACGCCAATCCGTCTGAGCCCTTTATCGCTGATGCGGCACTCGTGGAATTGTCAGTGGCAACGGCGTTGGAAATGCTTCCGTGCTGTGCGATAGCGCTACCTATGCCGGCAGTTCCTGAGAAAGCTGTGGCCGACGCCACATCGTCGGCAGACGCGACCGACGTCGAGCCTTCCATCGCAATAGCCGATGCGTTGGAGTCGCTGTCTGCCGTGGCCGTGGAACTGCTCGTTGTCTCGGCGATCGCCTCAGCGGCGGAGCTATTTCCCGAAGTAGCCTGAGCGTCTGAGTCGTCGCTGGCGTTAGCGTCGGCTCCCGCTCGTCCTTCAGCCACCGCCGTTGACACACTGTCCCGAACAGCGGAACTCGAAGCCACTGAGTCCGTGCCCGCACCCGCTTGAGCCTCTGCATTATCGCTGGCGTTTGCCACGGCTACAGAGCCTCCCGAGGCCACTGCCGTTGACACACTGTCCCGAATAGCGGAACTCGAAGCCGATGAGGCCGAACCAGCAAAAGCTGAAGCCCTAGACTTTTCGGTCGCGGTTGCGACAGCGACCGAACCACCTGCTGCGTTCACTGCCGCCACGGAACCATCGACGGCATTTGCGTTCGATTGAGAATTGTCTGTGGCAATGGATGTTGCCTCTGAGTCATTTGTAGCGGCAGCGACGGCAAGGGTGAGATCGGTCATCGCCATCAATCCCTGCGTCGGCACGTCTTGCGAGAAGTCGACGAGTCCAAGAGTTTCCGAAACATCATTAGCACCGGTCAGAGAAACATCGAGCAGTGCCTCATTGGCTTTGGCCTTGGCATTTCCTCTTAACTCTTTGCCTACAACAGTCGCCCCCAGAAAATGAAAAGCGGCTCTGTCAAACTGGCTTCGACTTGTGGAAACGACAAACGTCAACTTGCCCTTGTCTTCCAGACTGCCGTCGCTGACCGTGAAATCGATCACGACATTTGCAACTTGGTTTTGGCCGATACCAGCAAAAGCGGTAGCGTCTGTGTCAATTGAAAACGAAGCAGCCCGTTGCACACCAGGTACATAGCTGAACCCTGCTTCGGCGAGCGAACGCCCTGTATTGTTAACGGTTGCCGATTCGAAACTGATCGACGACGATGCTAGTTGGCTATCAGCATCGGTGCCAAACTCGAAAACCATATCAGTCGCATCCACTGAAAGGTGTGTGCCTCGAGGAATAGGAGGGAGCTGGAAATCCGTCGCTTGAGGTGCCACATTGCCTTGAAATTTCTTGCCGAAATTGGCGGACAGGATTAGAAAGTCTGAAAAAGCCACCACCCCATCCACGTCAATATCACCCTGCGAGTACTTAGCGGGCTTTCCGAAGTTGGCAGACAGCTTGAGAAAATCGGGGAACGCCACAACACCATCAAGATCTAGGTCACCGGCAAATGATCGGTTTGCAACCAGAATAACATCGCGTTCCGCAATGGTTGCGACGCAGTCAATGTCTCCGGCGCCGGTTAGCATGCAACGAGATTCGAGTGACTCGATGTGTAGCGAAAGATGTTTCGAAGATTTAGGTCGTATCATTGGTTGTCGTTCGCTGCTGTCATTTCAAGCCGTCGATCCATTGCCTTCAATGTCGACGTCAGATG
>CAYQMZ010000777.1:571-3962 GCA_964418725.1 uncultured Pirellulaceae bacterium | reverse complement strand
ACGGTGCCGACTCCGTGGGCATAACACTTTGCCTCAACAGGCCAAAAACGCGTTCTTCGACGGCGACCAGCGAACCCACCTGCAGAGGGGAACGAACCAGTACGCGGTCTCTCTACTGATTCCCCCTGCTAATAGTCAGACGCATCTTGGTAGGGCTGCTGGACAAAGATTCTCAAAATTTCTTGCCCGCATCGTGTCCAGCCCGTCGATTCCCCCTGAAGTCCTTGCCTCTGCAGTTTCCGACTCCGCCGCAATTCTGGAATTCCGACGTTCGGCTTCAGACTCGTCAGCTCGACTTTGACGCCTGAAGGGCTCGCTCAAAACCTTGAATTCCTTCTCAAACCCCGCCTAATTAAGCGACCAAAGGGCAAGGTTGGCGAAATTCATCCGTTGGCGTGTATTCGGCACGTAGGGACAAAGGACGATTTGAGTAAGGACGTTTTGGATGCGGGGATCCCGCAGGCGGTACGAGCGGGACTGGATAAGGCTGATCTGCTGCTGGAGCCGAATTGGCTGGCAATTGATACCGATATCACACTGAATGGCCGCAATAAATCGCTGTGGCTGGTTGCGAATCGCGCCGCGATCTGTGTTGTCGATCCGGACAAACAGGAAGTCTCTCGGTCTGTTGGCTGGGAAGATATTCAATCGGTGCGAACCGTTTCTGGCGTCGGTTCTGGCTTGTTGCAAGTGAAAGTCGATGACCACTGGCAAGATCTTCTGCGGTTCTCGAACTCACTTTCCCACCGTTTTCACAAAGTGTCGCGTCGACTGGACCTGTGGGCTGAAGACGAACTGCTAAGTGATGAATCGGTGGCCAAACTAAAGGCCGAACTTACCAGCGAAGAAGACTTTTCCTTCGACCCGCCAAAGTGTCCTTCTTGTAATTTGCGTTTGGCGAACAAGGACACCTCGTGCCCACGTTGCTTGCAGAAGGGACAGATACTGCAACGCGTCTGGCAAGTTTTGCGTCCTCATTGGAAAGGCGGCTTGGGCCTGGCGTTTCTGACAATCATCGGAGTCTGTGCCGAGCTTGTACCGCCCTACCTGCAAATGCAATTGGTGGACGGAATTCTTAAGCAGGTTGATGGCAAACCTTACGACGCCACGACGGCTCCGGACATGAAGACGACACTGTTGGTGTTAGTGCTCGCCTTGGCCGCTTCACGCATCATGCTTTCTGTTGTCGGCGTCATTAAAGGGAGGCTGTCGTCGGTCATCGGTGCCGGCATCACATGTAATCTGCGTCTCGAGATGGTGCAGAAGCTACAGAAGCTGGCCGTGTCCTACTATGACAAACATCACGTCGGTTCAATGATCAGCCGTGTCGCACACGACAGCCAGGTCCTGCATGGTCTGATGCATCAAATCACTGGTGGCTTTCTATTGCAGATTGCCAAACTGATCGGTGTTGGCATCGCGCTGTTTTGGATTAACCCCAAACTGGCAATGTACACATTGATCCCAGTGCCACTGGTCATCTATGGAACATGGTTTTTCTGGCGAAAAGTCTACCCGCGGTACTATCGACTTTGGGATGCATCCTCCAAGCAAATGTCGGCACTCAGCGGAATGCTACATGGCATTCGAGTGGTGAAGTCGTTCGCACAAGAAGACCGCGAATACAAACGTTTCGATGATGCAGCAACGCACCTACGCGATTGGAACCTGTGGGTCGAGTACGCCAACGCGAGATACTCGGCAGTGATGGGCATCGTATTCGCACTTGGCGGACTGATCGTTTGGTACGTCGGCGGTTTGGACATGATCGGCGGCAAAGGCATGTCACTGGGTAAGTTGGTTGCCTACCTGGCCTATCTGTCGATGTTCTACGCACCGCTGGGGGCCCTGTCGAACTTCACTACATGGCTGACCAGCTTTCTGTCCGGCAGCAAACGAGTAATGGAATTGCTCGACACGCCACTGGACGTGGACGATCCCGATAGCCCAGTGGACTGGGACGAACCTCGCGGCGAAATCGCATTCGACAACGTCACGTTCGGTTACGACCGAAACTCGCCAGTACTGCACAACATTACGTTTGACGTTGCTGCGGGCGAGATGATTGGCATCGTGGGACGCAGCGGCTCGGGCAAGTCCACGCTCGTGAACCTGCTGGGACGATTTTACGATCCACAAGAAGGCCAAATCACGATCGACAACCACGACATCAAGGATCTATCTGTGCAGCAGTTGCGTGAGCACTTGGGCATCGTCTTTCAGGACTCGTTCCTGTTCCGCGGAACGATCTGGAAAAACCTGTGCTATGGCCAACCAGATGTTTCCATTGAAGAGGGACTGGCTGCAGCAAAGGCGGCCGGCGCACACGACTACATATGTCGCAAGCAACTCAGTTACGAAACCTATCTAGGTGAAGGTGGCTCGGGGCTGTCCGGTGGTGAGAAGCAAAGGCTGTCGATCGCTAGAACGCTACTTTACGATCCTAAGATCCTCGTTCTGGACGAGGCGACCAGCAACATCGACGCAGAGTCAGAAAAGAGCATCCAAGAAGCATTGGACGTTCTAATCAAGGGTCGCACCACGATTGCGATCGCCCATCGGCTCTCAACGCTTCGAAATGCCGACCGTATCCTGGTGTTCGATCGAGGTCGACTTGTCGAACAAGGCAGTCACGCTGAACTACTTGCCATGGACGACGGAGTTTACGCTCGACTGGTGAAGATTCAGACACAGGTTACAAAAGATCCCAACGTCGACAATCTGGTTCAGCATGCCGATGATGGCGTGACCGATTCTTCCGGTGCAGCTAAGTCAAAGCGAACCAAACGAGTGGGTACCGATTCGGGTTCCTCCGATCCCGGAGGCGGTGTCGCCGTGCTGGCCCCCCCGACAAATGGTGACTCGCCGAACGACGAGAAGTCATCAGATGTTCCGAATGAAGACTCGGACGAAGCCGATCGCCCGATGTTGCGATGGTTGGATCCAGATAAAGACGCATTCGAATTCGTCGATGGCCATCTAACGCTACGGCGTGAGGAAGACGAATCGCCGCATCGAGTCTTTTTGATTCGCACGTTCCCTGCAAAGCATGAAGAGTCGTTCATCAGTGTCCGCACTTGGAATGAGGGCGGAGACGACGATGAACTTGGACTGATTCACAGCCTCGATGCCTGGCCCAGTGCGACACAAGAATCGATCCGCGAAGCACTCGATCGACGGTATCTGTTGCGAAAGATCCGAAAGATCCACAGTTTGAAATTGGATTTTGGGTTCTTGGAATTTGATGTCGAAACCAACGTAGGACGGCAACAGTTCACCGCTCGATGGACTCAAAGCCGAGCCCTGAAGTTTGGAGATAACGGGAAACTACTGATCGACACGAATGACAATCGGTTCATAGTTCCCGACGTCGACGAACTGCCTCCCGGTG
>CAYQMZ010000777.1:0-561 GCA_964418725.1 uncultured Pirellulaceae bacterium | reverse complement strand
TAGCTAGGCTGACTGTTCGGCAACTGGCCCAGTACCAGTTGCCGTGCCGCCGCAATCGACACGGCGATGCGGTGTCGCCCCTTGCGACAAGGCGACATCGCGTCAAGGCTTCGGTGGTTCCGCAGCATCGCTTGCCACTGCTTCGCTGAGCCGCTCGCGAAACGATTTGGGCATGCGACTATAGGTCTTCAATAGTTTCTCGGAAGGCTCCGCGCCAGCGTTTAACAACAAGTCCATGACCTCGAATGCTTCTAACTCGGATTTGTCGCGATCCATGCTATGGAATTGGCCCATGTGATTTTGAAACCGTGAAAACACCTGGAATAGCGGCGTAAGCCCGTCTTCCCCCTTCGCGTTCGGATCAGCGCCGGCTTCCAACAACAGGCGGCAGAGCTCCATTTCCTTCCGCTGCACTGCCCAATGCAACGGCGTCTGCCCGCGACCGTCTGTCGAGTTCACGTTAACGCCTTCACCGATGAGTGATACCAATAGATTTTTTCGAGCATGTCGAACCGCAGCGCAAAGATACTCGCCGCCCAAACGATCATTGCGGCCAACGCC
>CAYQMZ010000776.1:0-3975 GCA_964418725.1 uncultured Pirellulaceae bacterium | reverse complement strand
GTCGCGTGGTTGCAACGGTTGGCGATGATCAGCAGCTTCGTTGTTGGGGTGTTCCGACGTTCGACTTGCTGATGGAACAACAAATTGATTGGGGAGTTCGCGACGTGGCGGTGTCGCCCGACGGAAAGTGGTTAGCGGCCGCTCCGCCGCCCAATGGAAAATTCGGCCAGCAAGAAGGTACCGTTGGACTCTGGAGCATCGAGAACCAATCGTGCGAAAAACTGCTTCAAGGACATAAGAATTGGGTGCTGAAGTTGCGATGGGCAGCAGATGGTACACGACTAGTTTCGGCCGGTGAAAACCGAGATGTGCGGATCTGGGATGTTGCCTCCGGAAGCCAGGCGTCCGTGATACTTCCTGAGCGATCGTCGGCCGAGCACATCGTGATTGGGGATGACGGTCAGACTCTGCTGTTGGGGCATCGTGATGGCTGGTTGACTGCATGGGATCTGACGACCACGCAGCCGAAGTACGCGATCGCGGCGTTCGGCGATGCGTTGACCAGTTTGAAGCTGAGTAAAGACAACAGGATTTTGGCAACCTCGCGTTCCAGTTCGCTGCTTCGCGTTTTCCAGCCTGACGTAACGGCACCTGTTGCAGAACTAGACTTTAGCGGAGGTCCAATCCTTGGCTTCGAGTTGCTTGGCGAGTCCGTGCTCTACCTTGATAAGAACCGAAAGTTGCAGCGCAAATAGCAAACAGGGTGAATAGCGCTGCTGTTGGTTCACTCGCCAATCCGCAGATCTCTTCTCAATTGTTCGCTTAGCCAGGTTGCCGCATCTGTGGACGAACAAAGGATGGGCGACTTGTCGCCATCTTGGCCAACGATGGTCGCGGAATCCACTTTCTTTAAACGCTCACTGAGTTCAGTTTTGATTGCGATTTCCTTGATCTCCGATCGCTTCCATTGACGCTCCGTATTGCTGATGACGGTTACGGTTTCTTGTACCGAGTCAACTTCGACGAACATCGGCTTGACCCTCCACCAGCCGATGAAGGTGACTGCCGCGATGATCGACCAACCGATAGCCACCAGGATCCATGACTTGAAGATCATCAGTGGAATCCCGACAAGAAACATCGTTGCGAATCCTGCTGCTCCGGCACTTGCAATGGCGACGTAGATTGGCCGTACGACGTAGACCCGGTAAAGAGTTTCCCGTCCCGAGCTGCGGACTTTGATACTCGCTGGTCGCGGTGTGACGCGTCCGATAAGGTAGCTGCCAATGGCCGTCCAACCACCAAGCGTGATCATGTTGAACGGTACAAGGAACATCGGAAAGAAAAAGTCCGATGGGCCGAGGCCTCGCGACAACGCAGAGACCGTAGGATCGTCAGGCTGGAAGTAGATCGTGTGTTCGGAACCGGCTTTGTATTTGGCAACCGTCTGGCGAGCGGAGCCGTCGTTGACGTTCACTCCAAAGCGAAGCTGATCGCCTTTGAACTGCTGGCCATCCACCCAGAATTCGTATTCAACTTCAGCGTGGCTATGCTCGCCCTCTGAGTCTCGTGTCGTGACGACTTTGCTTTTGGTGATTGAGCCTGTTACCGATGGGTAAGATTGACTCTGGTACTGGGCGTAGATTCCTGTCACGCAAAGGTAGTCGAAGAAGAGAGTGCCCGCCGTCCAACCGGATAGCCAGACAGCCATAAACACTGAAACACAACCGATGCTGGTTTTGGTCACGGGGCGTTCAACACGAAGGAATGAGTACTCGGGCCACTAATGTAGTATTCGTTCAATTGCTGCTCAAATTCCCGCGAAATTGCCGAAAAATGCAGTAAAGCAATCGTCGCCTGCCACTAATCGGTGTCCAGCGATTCGGGCAACATCTACAGTGGGGCCGCTGAGCCACGTGTTCGTATCGGCCTAGATGGTCGAGGGTGAAACGGGCGAAGCGGGGAGCATCAAAAATGATTGGCGGCACCACAATGCAACAATTCTCTACGTTTGTAGTTCGTTCGTTCGAGACAGCTCGTACTCGTGTGTTGTACAGACAGCTGACCGTTGTCGCGGTGATGGCTCTGGTTTGCAATCTTCAAGCTGTAGCCTCGGAGACTTGGGCCGAGAAACTTGGCTGGCCGAAAGACGCGAAGTTGCTGATCTTGCATGCCGATGACATCGGGATGTGCTACGAGGCCAATCAAGCCGCGAAAAACTACTTCGAGCAGGGACATATTCAGTCGGCCGCACTGATGGTTCCTTGTCCCTGGTACAACGAAGCCGCAGCTTGGTTTACTCAGCATCCTAAGCTGGACGTTGGCCTGCATCTAACGCTCACCAGTGAATGGAAGTGGTATCGTTGGCGGCCGGTAACCGACCCGTCGAAAGTGCCTGGATTGATGGATGCAGAGGGCTATCTTCATCGCGGTGTATTGGGAGTCGCCAGGTCGGCTAGTGCCAAGGAAGTTGAATTGGAACTGAGAGCTCAGATTGAGAAAGCGATCAAAGCTGGCCCAAGGCCCAGTCACATCGATACGCACATGGGCACGCTCTACGCACGACCTGACTACGCAAAGGTGTATCTGGCGTTGGCGGAAGAATACCGGATTCCCGCAATGGCGATAGCGATGACGGAAGGCAATGTCGAAAAGTTTCGTCAACAGGGCTACCCAGTGAACGACGAGTTGCTGAAAGTTGTATCTGAATACACATTACCGAAGCTGGACGACTTTCATGCCGTACCCGAAGGAGCGACGTACGACGAAAAACTAAATCGGTTTTTCGAGCAAGTACGTTCGATGCGACCTGGTCTAAACGAAGTCATCTTTCATCCCTCGATTGCTACGCAGGGCCTACGCAAGATCACGAATTCGTGGCAGCAACGAGTTTGGGAAGCCAAAATGTTCTCCGACCCAGTCGTGCTGAGATTCTTCGACAGCGAAGGAATCAAATTCACAAACTGGATCGAGATCATGCAACGGTTCGAAAAGCGAAACTGACGTTTGATCAGTGGGAAAATCAATGTCACGGCACTCGTTGCGATGTTGTCGACCTAGCCGACGCGTTGAAGTCTATTTCGACGGGAAATGTCGAGCCTACTTTGGTAAGTTATCTGCGTTTTCAAGCGGTCAGATGGAAAGGATGAGAATGAAGGCTCTATATACGTTCATGCTGTTGTGCGTCGTCGGTGTTCCGGCAGTGGCGGAAAAGACGAACGATCAATTCGTGTCGCTATTCAATGGGAAAGACCTGACGAACTGGGAGGGCGACGAACGATTTTGGCGGGTGGAAGGCGATGCGATCGTGGGACAAACGACTGCGGACAATCCGACGAAGAAAAACACGTTCCTCGTTTACACCAAAGATTCGGTCGATGACTTTGAACTCCGTTTTTCGTACCGCGTAAAGGGCGGCAATTCGGGCGTCCAGTATCGCAGCGAGCTGCTAAGCAAATGGGTGGTGAAGGGACTGCAGGCGGACTTCGAAGACACGATGCACGATGGCAAAGACAAGTTTTCGGGCATGTTCTTTGAAGAAAATGGCCGCATGTTTATGGCACAGCGAGGCGACGTTGTCTTCGTTCGGTCGAATCATGAACAGCCAAACAAACCGAAGATCGAAAAGGTCGGGAGCGTAGGAGATCCAGTCGAGCTCGAAAAACACATCCGAAGGGATGGTTGGAATGACTACGTCGTGATCGCAAAGGGAAATACGTTCATCCACATCATCAACGGTCACGTGATGTCGGTCGGTATCGATGAGGACGAGCTTAATGCTCGAAAGTCTGGCGTCCTAGCTTGGCAGTTGCACGCAGGACCGCCGCTGAAAATCGAGATGAAAGACATTCGTTTGCGAAAGTTGAAGTAGATCCACTTCGCTGCGCTGCACATTAGGTAACCCAATGAATTTGCCAACTAACGACAGTCCCCGAACGCACATGTTCCCAATTCGATTCCTGCCTCGCGCGATCTACCACGTGTTCTTTGCCATTGGTTGCTTGTCGATACTGTTTTTGGCAGACGGCACGCACG
>CAYQMZ010000775.1:0-3976 GCA_964418725.1 uncultured Pirellulaceae bacterium | reverse complement strand
TATCGCACTACTTTGACGGCCAACCGTCGTGTGTTTCGGTGGTGGATGCGTTGACTGGCGAGATGACAGCTTGTGTGACACTGCTGGATACTAATGCACGCCCTCATCATGGGCATGTTGGCGGACTTGCTGTCGCGGGCAAAGCTCTTTTTGTCGCGTCGGACGGTTCGGTATTTCGGTACAGACTGTCCGACTTTCTGGTGGCAGAACCCGTTGATGCCGTGGCCGCGCAAGCCAGGCGGAAATGCGAAACGAAAGCTAGTTTCTGCACAGCAACGCCCACGATGTTGTTCGTTGGAGAGTTCGCCTATGGAAGTCGATTTCCAACCAAGGCCTCTCATCGACGCAAGGATCGGAAAGGAGTTCGCAAGTATGCGTGGGTGTGTGGCTATGATGTCGACGACCCAATGGGTGCACCTACCTGCGTGATTTCCGTACGACAACGTGTTCAAGGAATGTGTGTTGCTGGCGATCGAGTGTTTCTAAGCGTCTCGTACGGACGAACGAACCGGAGCCGCATCGTCGTTTACCGCAATCCGATTGGTGGAGAAGCTCACGAGCAGGTTGAGCTTGACGATGACCGCGTTCCGCTCTGGTTTTTAGATGGTGAGAACTATTTGGGCGAAGTCGACTTTCCTCCGATGTCCGAGGGTATCGCGATGGTAGGCGAGCAACTGGCGGTACTCACTGAATCGGGAGCCAGCAAGTACTTGTTTGGCGGCAAGGGACCGATCGACAGAATACAACTGTTAAAAGTCTCGGAATTCAAGCAAAGGGAAGTCGAGGCCGTTCGGCCGTCGAGTTCGCCCAAGCCGGATTGAGGCTGTGGCTACGCCTTCGCGGTTAGGGCGTTGAGGGCAGGGTTAGCCAGTTCGATCAATGAAATGCTACGATGCCTCTCCTCTACACGGTGGGCAGGAAGAGTTCGGGAGTTACGCGAACGGTGATTCAACGCGATATTCGAAAACTGAGGGAGATCGAACGCGTGAATGTCATTGGGACTTCCGGCAGTGGGAAATCTACGCTTGCCCGTGAGTTATCGAATCACTTGGACTTGCCGTTGATCGAAATGGACGCCGTCTATTGGGGACCAAACTGGACGGAACCCACCGATGAAGTGTTCATTCCGAAAATCGAACAGCTAACCACCAAGACGCGGTGGATCCTTGACGGCAACTATTCCCGCACTCGAGACACAAAGTGGCGGCATGTGCAGCTGATTGTTTGGGTGGACATGTCGTTTTTGCGTACGATCTACCGTGTGGCCTCTCGGTGTGTCAGGCGTTCGATCACTCAGGCTGAGATTTGGCCCGGCACTGGTAACCGTGAAACATTGAGGAAAGGGTTTCTGTCGACGGACTCCGTAATCCTGTGGGCGATCACTAGCTATCGCAGGAATCGAAAGCGATACGCAGAGACAATGAAGTCGGACGACTACTCACATGTCTGGTTCGAGCGACTGAGAACTCCTGGTGAAGTGCGGCAGTTCGTGTCCGCAGCGCGGCAGGCGGTGCACTGATTGCCTTAGTTTTTGATTGGGGTTGAATGAACGAGAAAGTAAACCCATATGCATCGCCGCAGCAGGCCGATGATCAGTTGGGGCAGCAACGTGCCGCAAACTCAAAGAAGAATCGATCGCTTCTAGGCTTTGTTCTGTCGCTGGCCATGTGTTTGCCGTACTTCTTTGTACTGGTGGTTTCGCTCTACGAGTACAGTCAATCAAGCGACCGCTATGCAAATGTCGATTACGTCCGGCACGCACTTGCATCCGGATTTTTTCTCGCTGTCTGCAGCGTTGCCGCTCGAGGATTTTGGAAAGGGTATCGATCGGCGCGAACGCAGTTGATGGTGGGGCCGCTATTACTGATTGTGTTTTACTACCCCGGTTTGAATGCGGTTTGGAATTTCGGCGCACAATTGTTGGGCTCATGAAGAGCTCCTACGCAACGTCGTTTGGCCGCACTCTAATGATTTGGGCTTGTAGTCGCAGAATGTATTTATGGGTAGCGACGCGGAGGGGTAGATAGCGAGGTGTGATTGGCAATGATTGATTCCAACCCGTATCGGGCGAGCGTCGAGGGCGAACTTGATGAAAGCATGGTGCAAAGTCCACATTTGTCTGGTGGTGCAAACACATCTCGATGGCCCTGCTGGATAATCGGCGCCGTGATAGGAGCATCGCCACCAGCATTGCTGGGCGGCTTTGCATTGATCAGATTTTGGGAGTCGCTTCCGCCGGGGCCAAGTTGCGGCAATGGTGCGCTGGGGCCGTTGTTCTTGATGTCGGTTTGCGCGCCGATTGGCGGCCTTATCGGAGCAATCGTAGCGATTGGTTTACGAGAGATGTCGCGATGAGGCATCCGTTCAGAAGCCAACTCAACCTCGTCTAACTTGGGAAGTAGGGCTTTAGGAATTGCCCAGTGCGACTCGCTTCGACCTGCGAGACCTCTTGCGGGGTTCCTTCCGCCACGACGTATCCGCCACCTTCTCCCCCCTCGGGCCCCATGTCGATCAGCCAGTCGGCACATTTAATGACATCCAGGTTGTGCTCAATCACAACGACGGTGTTTCCCTTGTCGACAAGCCCATGTAAGACACCTAAGAGCCGCGCGATATCTTCGAAGTGAAGTCCGGTGGTGGGCTCGTCGAGCAGGTAGAGCGTCTTTCCCGATTCGACTTTGGCCAGTTCGGTTGCCAGCTTAATGCGTTGTGCTTCGCCACCGGATAGCGTCGTCGACGGCTGGCCAAGTGGGATATAACCAAGTCCAACCTTCGTCAGGCTTTCGAGCACACGAGAGATGTTGACGAAGTTCTCAAAGAAGTGGGCCGCTTCTTCAATTCGCATGCTCAGCACGTCCGCGATGGATTTGCCTTTGTACTGAACACGCAGCGTTTGGCGGCTGAATCTGGATCCGTGGCATTCGTCGCACGGCACATAGATGTCAGGCAGAAAGCTCATCTCGACCTTTTGGACCCCCTGCCCGGTGCATGCTTCGCACCGACCGCCTTTGACGTTGAAGCTGAAACGGCTGGACTTGAATCCTCGCTGCTTCGACTCCCTGGTGCCAGCAAAGACTTTTCGAACTTCGTCGTAGACACCGGTGTACGTTGCGGGGTTACTCCGTGGTGTGCGGCCAATTGGGGACTGGTCGACTTGCACGACTTTTTCGAGTTTGGATACGCCGCGAAGACTCGTGTGCGGTCCTGCTTTGCCGGACGCTGTCCCCAGTCTCGCGACAACGGCGGGACCGAAGGTTTCATTGATAAGCGAGCTCTTACCTGAACCGCTGACTCCCGTCACGCAAACTAACGCGCCTAGCGGAATACGAACGCTGACGTCTTTCAGGTTGTTGGTGGTCACTCCCTCGATGTGTACCGAGCGAGTCTTGCTTGTTCGCCGCAGTTTCGCGGGGATTTCAACCTGTTTCTTCCCCGATAGATAAGCGGCGGTGACCGATCCGTTGCGGTCGCAAACTTCAGGCAGGGTCCCCTGAGCCACCACGTTGCCCCCGCTTTGCCCGGCGTTGGGACCAATGTCGATAACCTGGTCCGCCTCCCGCATCACGGCTTCATCATGTTCTACGACGATCACCGTGTTGCCTTGTAACTGGAGATCACGCAGAGCTTCGATCAGCCGCTGGTTGTCGGCCGGATGCAATCCGATCGAGGGTTCGTCCAGGATATAGCAGACCCCGACCAGTCCGGAGCCAATGCTAGTGGCCAGCCGGACTCGCTGCAGTTCGCCACCACTCAGCGTGTCTGTGGGGCGATCCAATGTTAGGTAGGAGACGCCGACACGTTCGAGAAAGTCGAGTCGCTTGCGGATCTCGGTAACCAATGGTTCAGCAATCAGGTTCTGCGTGTCGTCGAATTCTAACGAACGAAAGAACTCGTTCGCTTGGTCGATGGGTTGCGACGTGATTTCGTGAATGGGCCTGTCATTCAGGCGGACGTGCATTGCCTCGCGACGCAGCCG
>CAYQMZ010000774.1:0-3979 GCA_964418725.1 uncultured Pirellulaceae bacterium | reverse complement strand
GCACAAAGGGGCAGCAAATCGAATGATTGAGTCAGCACGACCCTATTCAATTGATTGGTTGTCCCTGCGTGCCATCGTCGTCGACGCCCGAACCGATACCCTCCGCAGCATCTCGAAAATGCTCTCGCAACTTGGACCGTCAGTGACGCAGGCCACGGACGGACTGGAAGCCATCAACCTGATTCGATCCTGTGAATATCAATTTCACTTTGCAATCGTCGACATGATGATGCCAGGACTGAGCGGCATCGAGACGGCTGTAGAACTGCGAGTCGCTGACAGCACTTTGCCGGTTGTCTTTTGCAGCGGATTGGCTCGAAGTACCTTCGCTAAAGAACTGTCCGAACTGGCCAACTACGCCTTTCTGCAAAAACCGTTCACACGTGACCGCCTGGAGGCAACTCTGACCAACGTTCTTTCCACCAACGACTAACGCACGATCGATTCCGCCAACCTGCCTGTACGCGTTGGACAAGCAAGCTTTGAGTAAGACGTTGCCCAACGAATCGATCGTAGTGTCATCGATTCGGTGCGACCACACCTGCTGCCTTCCTAACAGGCCGCCCTTCGCCTGAAATCAGTTGCGCAACTTTGCGGACTTTCACGGGCAGTTCAACTCACTGGCCAGAAATCGCGCGTGTAAGGCACACTTTCCTGCTGAACCTCTCTCGATTTGGCACTATTTGCGCAGTTAACGTTGATTGATGCCAGCCGCGGAACCAATTAGAATTTAGCGGCTTGCATCTGCAAACTCTCCAGACACTCGCGCGGTGCGGCGCGACCCACCATACATTTACTCAACTTTGGGAGAACCACATGAGCAACGGCTCAAAGAAATCTGGCGGCCAACCGACACGTCGCAAATTCATCAAGAACTCCTCGCTTCTCGTCGCAGGCGGTGCCGTCGCAGGTCAACTCTCGATGGCACAATCGGCACACGCGTTTGGTAGTGACACGATCAAAATCGGTCTTGTTGGTTGCGGCGGACGTGGAACCGGTGCTGCAGCGCAAGCCATGAACACCGAAGGCTCGACCAAACTGGTTGCCTTGGCCGATGCGTTCCCCGACAAAGTTCAGGCGACGCTGCGAGGCCTCAAGGGACAACACCCAGATAAAGTTGACGTTCCTGGCGATCGTCAGTTCAGTGGCTTCGATGCCTATAAGAAGGTCTTGGAAACAGATTGCGACATCGTAATTCTCGCGACATCACCAGGGTTCCGCCCACTGCACTTCGAAGCGGCGATCAACGCTGGTAAGCACGTCTTCATGGAGAAGCCCGTTGCCGTTGACGCAGCTGGCGTTCGACGTGTTGTTGCCGCAGCCAGAAAAGCCAAGGAAAAGAACCTGGCCGTGGCAGTTGGTCTGCAGCGTCGCCATGAGCGACGTTACCGCGAAACCATCAAGCGTCTTCAAGACGGTGCCATCGGTGACATTCTGCTAACGCGAGCCTATTGGAATGGTGGTGGCGTCTGGACACGTCCTCGAAAAGCCGAGCAGACCGAGATGGAATACCAGATGCGCAACTGGTACTACTTCAACTGGCTCTGCGGTGACCACATTACCGAGCAACACATCCATAACTTGGACGTGATCAACTGGCTGAAGGATGGCTTTCCTGTCAAAGCACAGGGCCAGGGCGGACGCCAAGTTCGAACCGGCATCGACAACGGTGAAATCTTCGATCACCACATGATCGAATACACCTACGGCGATGGTTCGAAGATGCTCAGTTGCTGCCGTCACATCAAGAACACATGGAGCAGTGTTTCCGAGCACGCTCACGGAACCAAGGGTACTTGCAACATCGGTGCAGCTCGCATCCTGGACGCCGACGGCAATCGCATCTACAGCTACGGCAAGGGCGGAGCCGGTGGTCACCAGCAAGAGCACCACGATCTGTTTGCCGACATTCGTAAGGGCATCATCCCGAACGAAGGCGAATACGGTGCTTACAGCTCGATGACTTCGATCCTCGGTCGTATGGCTACCTATTCGGGTCAAGAAATCAGCTGGGACGATGCCTTGAATTCGCAGAAGGTTGTCTCACCCGTTGATAAGTTCACGTCGATGGATGACATTCCTCCGACCGTACCAGACGAAGACGGCCGTTACACGATTCCAATGCCTGGAATTACGGACGTCGTCTAAGCGTCGACTCATCCAGAATCGCTAAATCGGGCGAGCAGTTAGTTCACTATCTGCTCGCCCGTTTTGTTTTGCCCCTGCCCTTCCCGGCCTGTCACCATGCCCAACTCACAAGTGATTTACAAAGTCTGCGACGCTTCGCTTTGGAATGAAGCCACCAAGATTGGGCAATTTGCTGGCGCCGAAATCGATTTGGCTGACGGATTCATCCACTTTTCAGCAGGCCATCAACTAGTCGAGACCGTTGCCAAACACTTTGCAGGACGCGAAAACTTGGTGCTGATTTCCGTGCCTACCGAACCACTTGGCGAAGCATTGAAGTGGGAGAAGTCGCGTGGCGGAGACCTGTTCCCACACCTCTACGGTCAGCTTCCGACCGACCTCGCCACTCGTGTCGATCCACTCTCATTGGGAGACGACGGCAAACACGTCTTCCCAGCCGACTTGGCCCTGAACAGCGAAAACAACGGCGGCTAAGGCAGCAACTGTTGGACAATTGCGTTCACTTGCCTTTGAGCGGTGTAGCCGCGGGTGTGGGAGAAACGCGCAATATGCGAAATCCCGCCCTGTACCTCAGTAGCAACAAACTGCCGTAGACCACAAATACCTGCCCCAAGTGCAGCATCGAAAAGAACAGACACCAAACCGGATATTCGTTGCGAGACGGCCCATTCCCTAAGGCCGCGACGATTACGACCAATTCGATAGGCCCCACCAACGACAGAAGAAATGTGGCAACAACTAGCCTTCGGATAGTTGGCTGCACTAAGAAAGCAGCCCAGATGCTCGGCACTACAAAGATCAGATTGAAAAATGCCATGGTCACGACGAAAGCCATGATTTCCCAGAACTCACTACCTAGCGACCAAAATCGGCGCCAATCGACATCACGGAGCAGCCAACGACAAATCGCCAACGAACCCGCCAACAGAACCGTTCCCACGAACATCTGTCGCAGATTGAATTGCGTTGTCACATGATTCGGATTGTCGCCTCCCACAACCAACTGCCAACGGAAGACTCGACTCGCTATCCAAAGCGGAATCTGTGTTACAAGACATCCGAACGCAAGCAAGAATCCATAGAGGATTGTGGAGTCACCCGGGATGTTGGGATCCCAGCTTCCCTCGACGTATTTCCCGAATACCAGCGTTCCCCACATGAGCACCGTCAGCAACATTGCCCAGGGCAACCGAACAATCACGCTTCCGCTGGTGACGGCAGCCCACACGCTAATCAGATTCAGCTGGCCAATGTACTGACCGATCAGCAGTCCCATCGCTATCGCAACAAACAGACCTTCGTCCGGTCTCCATTCCTCCGCTGCGAACCCAACCGCTACGTTGATCAGGAGCAGGGCAACGATGAGTGCCGCCACGATGGCAAATTCACGACGCGCGTTCTTCATGTTTCGCTCCGACGCTTGAATCCCGGGCAGCCACCATTCTACGCCTTGGTTTCCCCAATCGGAAACTCTTGCTTCGCTTGACAGCTAAGCGGCATCCAAATGGTTCGCCGCTAGGAAGAGGAACTTTGCGCACCAGCAGGCTCTAGCAACTAGCCACAAGTGGATGCTGATCCTACTCAAACTAACTCGTCCAAACTTCCTCTGTCGAGTGACTCAGTACGCGAAGGACATGACTTTCGAATCTGGCTGGGCTCGCCCTTCCAGCTATCACATTGCTCTTCGACGCCTCAATCGTACACTTGAAAGCTGTCGGCTTCGGCCCGCGCCAGATACAGGCTTCCTAAGCCAAGAAGGTCCGAACTTCCTAGGTACCGCTTGGGCCATGCGAAAACGAAAAAACGACCAGAAGGCGAGACATGGGAGGAC
>CAYQMZ010000773.1:3191-3981 GCA_964418725.1 uncultured Pirellulaceae bacterium | reverse complement strand
CTCAGCGAGCGACAGGCAAAGCTTGTCGAATTGCGATTTTTTGGAGGACTCACGCAGGACGAGGCGGCCGAATTGTTGGGCGTCTCACGTCGCACCGTTGTTGCCGATTGGGCAGTAGCACGGGCGTGGCTCTTTCGAGAATTTAGTCAGGTGTGATCCCACAGATGAATGCGAACATTGGCCAATCAATAATGGACAAACCAGCAACCATCAGGCACGGCATGACGATGGCCGTTTTGCTTTTGTGTTCGACGGTCGTTAGCGCCGATGACTGGACGAACTTTGCCGGTCCCGGCCGCGATTTCCGTTTTCGCGCCGGTGCGATCGATGTAGATCACACGCCCACGAAGCGTTGGCAGCGAGAGTTGGGGCAGGGAATGGCGGGAGTGTTGGTCGAGCAACGCCTGGTCTACACGTCTTTTTTGGCTCCGTTTGCGGAGGCTGACCAGCAGAAGCCTGAATCTGAGCGGCCGCATCGCGAAGTCATCATTGCGCTGGATGCCGACAACGGCGAAACGGTATGGCGACATGAATACGATGCTGGCTGGCACGAAACGCAACAGGCGTTCGGCGGTCGCTCTCGTGCACCGCAAGCAACACCCGCGATCAGTGGAGACCGGCTGATCAGCCTTGGTTTTACTGGGATGCTGCATTGCTTGGACAAACGGACAGGGAAAGTTCTGTGGCGAAAAGAAGCCGTGCAGGACTTCGAAGCGGTCCCTGTTCAATTTGGCTTTTCTGCCAGCCCTGTTTCGTTCGGCGATCGTGTGTTGGTGTTACTGGGTGGTAA
>CAYQMZ010000773.1:2314-3106 GCA_964418725.1 uncultured Pirellulaceae bacterium | reverse complement strand
GAAGCGTCGACTGGCAAGCAAGTGTGGAACTATGCAACGAAAGAAGCCAGCTATGCCACGCCGGTTGTTTGGGATCGCCCGGACGGGACGCACATTGTGCTGATGACTCGCAATCGTATCGTGGGAGTTGATGGACGAAGTGGTAAGCAGCTGTGGCAGTACACATTGCCAAATGCTGGTATGACCAACGTGCCTACGCCGCTGGTAATCAATGATTCAAGTCTGCTGATTTCCGGTCAGGGCATTCGCGGAACCAGGCGGTTGGCCGTCGAACAGGATGGTGACCAGTTTGAGGTGTCTGAGACGTGGAAGTCGAACGAACAATTCTTCTATTGCAACTGGATTCGTCGCAACGAAACGTTGTGGGGCTGCGATGGCAAACTGCTGCTTGCGATAGATTTGGATTCGGGAAAGCGGCTGGGCCGGTTCCGTGGATTCAACGACGGCAATTTGCTGACCTCCGATGATTTAGTGTTGTGCTTCGATGGAAACGGCAAGCTCAGTTTTCTCGATCCGAATGAACGTGGGCTACGTGTTGTGCAGAACTACTCTGTCTTGGACGCACGCTGTTGGACGCCGCCAACACCTCACGGACAATTTCTGTACTGCCGTGGCGATGATCAATTACTGTGCGTTGATTTGGCGGGCGGCGACGCGCGGGCCGCTGTTGTGAAGGCGAAGGTGCGACAGACGGAGTTGAACATCGCGGGCGGCACAAACTTGCTGCAACCCGACGGTGATGGGAGTCCATTGGAACAGATTGTCGAGATCTTCGAATCAAGTGGAGCGGAA
>CAYQMZ010000773.1:0-2304 GCA_964418725.1 uncultured Pirellulaceae bacterium | reverse complement strand
AAGTACCAGTCGATTCGCAAAGCAGATCCCGACGCGATCGATTTGGACGCAAGAATGTCGCTTGCCAAGATGGCTCGCGAGCAAGGACTCGACGAGGCGTCAGACTTGATTACAAAGCACGCTATGGAAGACTTTCCTGACGAGATGAAGGAGCTCACACGAGAGCCATCCGATCAGGTCAGTCGCGGTGACAATGGACTAGTCTATGTCGAGTTCGCTGTTCGGAATACGACCAATGCGACCATACAGGCCGTCGTCCGTGGACCAGAAAAGCACCCGTTCGGTTATGGTCTGCCCCTCCGCCCCAATCGCAAAAGAATCGAAAAGTGGCCGGTTGGGACGAATCTATACCGAACGCTAGGCGGTGTGCGAGCTGATCGTTTGCTTACCGTTGAAGAAGGCTTTGCCGGTAAGACGGTTGATGTTTCTGCGGCGGATCACTAGGGCAACTGTCTCGCTGCGGCCGAACTGAATGATTGTACGCTTCAACTCGTGATGAAACCTACGATGACACCGGAACAACATCGCAAGGCATCGGAATTATTCCTGCAGATGCGAGACCTGTCGGCGGAAAAACGTCTCGCCTTGTTGGAAACAGAGCAGGATTCCGAAGTGCGAGACGAAGCGACGTCACTGCTCGCAGCCAGCGACGGTTGTGGCGACTTTTTAGAACGCAGTGTTCAGGTAAACGTCACCGCGAACTTGGCTGAGGGAAAAATAGCACGAGGCGACAGCTCTGAATCGGCTGTCGTTGTCGATGCAACAACCGAGCAAGCCAACCCGGCCGGCGGCACGTTGCAACAGGTTGGTCGCTACCGATTGCTTCAACAGATTGGCGAAGGTGGCCACGGCACTGTCTTCATGGCTGAGCAGACGGATCCTGTCTCACGAAAAGTCGCGGTGAAACTGATCAAGCCTGGCATGGACTCAAAGCAAGTTCTGGCTCGCTTTCAGGCGGAACGTCAAGCGTTGGCGATGATGGATCATCCATCAATTGCCAGGATGATTGACGGAGGACGTGCAGAGAACGGTCTTCCTTACTTCGTGATGGAGTTAGTGAAAGGGATTCCAATCGATGAGTTTTGCGAAACGAATCAATTGGGATTGCGAGAGCGTTTGCGACTATTTCTGCAGGTTTGCAACGCTGTGCACCATGCACATCAGAAAGGCGTCATCCATCGTGACATTAAACCGTCGAACATTCTGGTGACGATGGGCGAAGCTGAGCCACTTGCCAAGGTGATCGACTTTGGAATCGCCAAAGCGTTGGACAATCGATTGACCAACGAAACGTTGTTTACCGAATATGGCCAGATGATCGGGACGTTGCAATACATGAGTCCCGAGCAGGCGGAGATGTCTGCCGTCGATATTGATACCCGATCTGATGTCTATTCGCTGGGAGTTTTGCTGTATCAATTGCTGACGGGGACACCGCCCATCACGCGCAACGAGATCGTCCGCCAGGGTTTCTTTGAAGTACCACGTCTGATTCGCGAGACGGAACCACCGACTCCAAGTTCGCGTGTGACGACGACGCAGAGGCAACAGACTTCGCGAGGGACAATCCGCAAGCAGAAACGCGGCGTTGAAGACCTCAAGCAAGGCGATCTTGATTGGATCGCGATGAAGGCGTTGGAAAAAGATAGACGACGACGTTTCGATTCGGTGCTGGACCTAGCTCGTGATGTTGAACGGTTCTTAAATGGCGACGTCGTGTTATCACACCCACCGTCTTTGGCCTATCGACTGGGGAAGTTCGCAAGAAAGCACTGGCTGACGGCAGCGGTGGGCGGACTGGTCGCGGCAAGCATGCTCCTGGGCTTATTGGGATTGGTAACCGGCCTAAATAAGGCCAATTCGGCACTCGCGAAGGCGGAGCGTGATCGTAATGCAGCCGTCGCGGCGCGGCGAGATCTGTCGAAGAACATGTATTCGGAGTTGGTGCAGTCAGCGTGGCGGAAAGTCAGTCAGCACGATGCGGAACGTGCGAGGTCGATGTTGCAAAAGTGCGATGAGGACCTGCGAGGCTGGGAGTGGAAGTTCGTCAATTCTAAGGCAACGCAGGTCGGTCATCGTCAGCTGCGAGATCGGGGGAATTCACTGATTCGCTGCATCGTGCAATCACCGAGTGACGATCGTATCGCGTGCGTCGCCGAGAATCGCAATGTCGAAATCCGAGACGCAACAACTGGGGTTTTGTCGAAGACACTCACGAATTGTGATGCAAATACCGCCTGCTATTCGCTTGATGGAACCGTGCTGATTGTGGGCTCCATTCACGGCGATCTGATGACCTACGAT
>CAYQMZ010000772.1:0-3983 GCA_964418725.1 uncultured Pirellulaceae bacterium | reverse complement strand
GCCTTGAGGTATTCCGTCTCCATGCAATTGGAAATCACAGGGTGATCGGACGATGCACCGGTCTTGGCCAGAAACTGTAAGGTTCGCGATGCATGTTGCGGTGCGTCAGCAGTCGAAGTGGGCAACTCGGCCCCACCTTGCTTGGCGGCTGACACCAGCAACTGCATGAATTCCGGTTCCGGCAGCAGCCCCGCACAACTGCAACTGAGCAACAGCCCGCCCGGCTTCACCAAACGCATCGCCAGGCGGTTCAACGCAAAGTGCTTCTTGGTACCTTCTTCGATCTCAGTGCGTGTGCGGATCAGCTTTGGAGGATCCAGGACCACAACGTCGTACTGTCGCCCGTTGTTAAGCATCTCTCGCATGTAGGCGAACGCATCGGCTTGAACAAATCTTGCCCGCACTTGATTCAGATTCGCATTTTCTTTGGCGAGCTGCAAAGGCGTTTCATCCAGGTCGACGCCAGTAACTTCTTTTGCCTGCCCAAGCTTCATTGCCGTCACCGAAAAACCACCTGTGTAACAACACAGATCCAGCACGGTTTTCCCTGCAGTGAATTCAGTTAGTTTCTTTCGATTCTCGCGTTGGTCACAGAAGAAGCCCGTCTTGTGCCCACCTTGAAAGCGAACCCGAAAGCGGACTCCATGCTCCGTGATATTGACCTGGTTTGGAAAGTCGGGCGACATGATGGGCGGAGGATCGCATCCCTCCTGCGACCAAAACGCCGGATTTGTCTGAACGATTGTGTGCTTGGCATCGCACATTGGAGCCAAACGCCGCAGAATTGCATTCGCTCGTTGATACATTCCGAGGCTGAATGCTTCCGCCGACAGTACTTCACCGAACTTATCCACGACCAAGCCTGACAAACCGTCCGATTCGGAATGAATCACTCGATATGCATTCGATTGGTCCTCAACCTTCAGGATCTCACGCCGCAAGGACACAGCGTCCTGCAACTTGGCATCCCACATCGCGTCCGTCGGCAGGTCTTCGCCGTACCACAACATTCGCACGGCGATTTCGCTGCGAGGGTTGTATAGCCCATAGCCAATCAGCTCTTGCCGCTCGGTGTAGACCGCAACCAAGTCCCCAGCTTTTGCGTTCTCAATTCGCCCAACACGTTTTCGATACAGCAACGGCTGGCTGATCCGATTCTTCACTTGCACCACAGGGATGGGGGCACTTGGATCAGGCGCGAGGTCTTCAATTGGTTGTGCTCGCAGCGGGACCGAGCTTCCCTCCACATTGGACTGGAAACGAGAACGTTTATTCTTTGAGGAACGCGGTCCCGATTTCCCCTTTCGCCCGGGCCGCCCTTTAGATCGATCAGATTGCTCGGACCTTTTTCGCTTATCGCCGTTAGCCGCGTGCTTACCGGGCGATTTGTCCGCTGGTCGGTTCATTTCAGACCTCGACTCGCCGGCGGAATACGCTGTTCGCCTTTCGTCGAAACGCCTTCCAACTTATCCATAAATCGCTGCAGGTCTTTGGGCCACGGCGAAGCAAAGTGCATTGCCTCGCCCGAACTTGGATGAGCAAATCCCAACTCGCGAGCGTGTAAGGCCAATCGCGGAGCACCGCTGGTATCTTCGACCTCCGGCTCACCAATCTTGCTGCGATAGACAGCATCGCCGCAGACCGGATGCCCCAGTTCGGCCAAATGAATACGAATCTGATGGGTACGTCCAGTTTCCAACTGGCATTCAATTTCGGTGTACTTGTTTCCGTCGACTCCCTCGAATGTCCGCTTGGGGCGAATGTGAGTCACCGACTCCTTGCCGTTGTGCGGCTTAGTCGTGCTGCCTCGCAGACCGTCGCCTCGATCGCGAACCAGATTGCAGCGCACCGTTTGGTGATCGGGTTGGCCGAATACAACCGCGTTGTACACGCGAACCACATCATGCTTCGAGAATTGCTCTACCATCGCTCGCTGGGCATCGTCGCTGCGAGCGAACACCAACAAGCCACTTGTATCGCGGTCAATCCTATGCACTGACAGCAACTTGGGACGATCCTCGCGGCCCTCGCTGTAAATCAAATCCGGAATGACTTCTTCCAGCGCCGGCTGGCGTTCCTTTCGGCTACGCTGCCACCCACGTTCTTTCTTATGCCGCAGAGTTACCATCCGCGGTGGCTTGTCGACGACCACAATGTGTCGATCCACAAAGTGCAGACCGACCTTGTCCGCTTTGGGGGGCGTCGGCTGAGATTGTTCGTGCACCTGGACTCGCTCAGAAGCGCTCAGCTTGCGGGATTCATCCAAGCACAATGATCCGCCGATCGTTACACGGCGGCTGCGAATTAAATTGCGAACCTTGGACCAGGAAAGCTCCGGCAACCAACTTTTTAGCGCTGCCACGATAACTGGCGGTGTGGACTCTTCGGTAATAAACGTCTGTGGCTTCATCCGCAGCAAACTATCTAACTGACGTGTAGGGCGTCTAAGTGGCGTGTCGAAACTCGACGTCGAAACAACGCAGAATGCATTTCGCCACTGAGCATACCAAGAATGAAGTGTTCGCAGCAGAAGCCCAACCGGCAATGCGACCATCGAATGCGCAACTGAGGTTTATATCGATTAACGTCGGATTCACGCGAGCAGGCGTCACAGCCCCAATTGCCAACCAGCCTTCTGCACTCGGTATAAACAGAAAGCGGGTGCGCCAACATGACGCACCCGCTTGAGTCGATTGTTGATGCAGCGTCCGCGAGTCTAAGTGGAAGTTCGCGTCTTTCGCCTTGCCAGCGTTACGCCAGACAGAGCCAACAACAGTAAACCGTACGTGCTAGGCTCCGGTACGGCGCTGGCTCCCGCCGTCATTCCAAAGTTCGTCGACAATGTAAGGAAGTCTGCAAACTCGACCGTGCCATTGCAATCAATGTCGCCCTCCGAATGGCTACTTACCGCCTGGCCGAAATTCGTTGACATGATTAGGAAGTCAGAAAAGGCAACTTCCCCATCCCCGTCAATGTCACCGCCAGTATTAGGATCGCAAGCGGGAACCGTCAGACCACCGAAGACGATTTCACCAGTTCCACCGTGGGATAGTCGGCCAGCACCGTTGACTCCCCAGTCGTAATCCAAACTAAGGAAGTCGTCCTCCAAGACAGTCCCATTCCCGAGCGCCTCGAAGGAGGAAGCAATTTCTTCAGGCGAGAAGAACCCCGTATCTTCCGATTCGTTCCATCCCAAAAAACGCTCGCGGTTGGCCCAGAAATACTGCAACTCAAGATCTTGCGTACGAGTGCCATCACCCTCAGGGCCTGTGCCGAAACCGTCGTCATCATCTAAGCCGATGTTGAACCCCATGCGAGTACCTTCCACCAACTTGATCTCGGCATCAGGATCCTCAAACAAGCGTTTGTGGAAACGAAGTTCCATATTCCAACCCGTTTCCGTGGCTTCACCGAAACCGGCGACGTCGATGCCCTCAACGGCTTCCTGCCCCCAAACCCAATCGTCGACGGCACTGGAAAAGCGAGTGTTCGAGATTTCTTCGTTCTCTTCATCCCATGAAGAAAATCGTCCCTCGTAATTGGCGTACAGGTGCCCACCATACGGATCGTTTGAATTGTCCGTGTTGTTGTCGTAGTTGTCGTTCCAAACGTCAGTGACAATCTCGATGGCATCATCTCGCCAGAACATTCCGTTGTCGTCATCGCTGATGACCACGTCGTCCAAGACGTCGACGCCCACATAGAAGTAGTTGGTGTCGTGAGCCAAGTAGAACGTAAAGCTGGAGTCCTCGGCGTTGTCCCACTGGCGATCCCCGGGCCAGTCCAACGACCACGCATTCACACCTGGGTTCACGTTTACTCCTTCGAACCCACCGTATTCGCTTGTACTTGGCACGCCATCCAACGTAAAGCTTCCGTCTGGAATCTGTGGCACAACGACGGTGGTCAATACAACGTCAGACCACGGACCAGTCGAAGTGGCGTCGAACGACTGCGGATCAAATTCTTCTTGTGCAATCGCC
>CAYQMZ010000771.1:3877-4002 GCA_964418725.1 uncultured Pirellulaceae bacterium | reverse complement strand
GCCTGCATCCTCAACGCGAATCGCGAACCCGTCGACCAGAGATTTATCGTGGGGCGGTGAGTCGACGTCTGCCGTGACGTCTTCGGCTAAGATTCGGCCCAACGCATCAATGGTGCGGCAACGAA
>CAYQMZ010000771.1:0-3867 GCA_964418725.1 uncultured Pirellulaceae bacterium | reverse complement strand
GGCTCCTGTCATGATCTGACTGGTGGTGCCCGGTGTGATGGGCTTCGACGGAACGGCGCCTGCCACAACTTGTTCCAGCAACTGCAGCTTGCGGCCTGCATCCTCAACGCGAATCGCGAACCCGTCGACCAGAGATTTGTCGTGGGGCGGCGAGTCGACGTCTGCCGTGACGTCTTCGGCTAAGACTCGGCCCAACGCATCAATGGTGCGGCAACGAAGCGTACGAAGACACCGCGAGGCCGACGCGATTTGCTCGATAGCTTGTTCGATTTCGATCATGAAATGGCGGCTATTGGTTAGGGCTTCATATCCAAAAACCGCTGCAGCATTTCAGGCCCGTTTTCCGTGAGGAAACTCTCCGGATGAAACTGCAAGCCTTCGATCGGTTGAGTCTTGTGGCGGATCCCCATGATTTCTCGACTGCCATCGGGTGCATCGGCCCAAGCGGTGACGACGAAATCGGGATTGAGCGTGTCAGGCTGAATTACCAGGCTGTGATAACGCGTGGCGACAAACGGATTGGGGAGGCCTGTGAATAAACCCTTGCCGTCATGATGAATTGAGTCCGTCTTGCCGTGCATCAAATGCTTGGCACGCACGATCGTGCCTCCTGTCGATTGGCCAATCGATTGGTGTCCCAGACAAACTCCCAAAATCGGTAGCTTGCCGGCAAACGACTCCGCACAATTCATTGAGATGCCAGCTTCGTTGGGAGTACACGGCCCCGGCGAAATAATGAGGTGCGTGGGCTGCTTTGCGGCAATTTCCTCGACCGTAATCTGGTCGTTGCGGTGCACTTCAATATCGAGCTGTGGATCCAATTCGCCTAACCTTTGGACCAGGTTGTACGTAAAGGAATCGTAGTTATCGAGCAATAAAATCACGGCGGCTTGCGAAGATAGGTGTGAATCTGGACAAATCCCGCTGCTTGAACTCGATCCGCAATACGCAGATTCGGATCTTCTTACGCCATCGGGCGTCCGTTGATGGCAGAGCTAGCAGGACCGGGCAAAAAAATGGCGTGATCGGGAAGTCGCTTCGTCGATGCTAATGAAAAGAATACCTTGGTACCGCTAGGTTCGCTAGTTGTTCTGATGGATGCCCAAAAGAGTCGAGAAGTTTGAGCGATAACAGTGAACAGGATCCACATGACGATAACTGACGTGATAGCGGCGAACTGTGTTTCGGTCCCATGTGCCTTGCGACCATGGAGGAAGAACGCATCGAGCGTTAGGCGGGTGACCGGAATACTGGTTGCCAGTCTGATCACTGTGTTTTGGCCGGCTACCGTCAATGCCCAGCGACTCGCCAAAGCCAATAGCATTGACGCAACGAATCTTGCGTCGCAGCAGTCTTCGACTGTTGAAGAGCGGCAATTGGTTTCCATTCTGAAGCAGAATTTGCCCCAGTCGGACCAGACCCTGCAGATGAGCGACGCACCGGAATGGTTTCAGGCGTTAATGCAACGCATCGTCCGACAGAACATCCCCGACAAGTACGTGCGTGACAAGGATTGGGGCAAGACGACAAAGCGTTGGGATGGATTGGAAATTCGTCGTAAGGGTCCGCTGCGTGTTTCCACGAAACGAAAGTGGAAAGAAGTGAACCATGGCAGTTGGACACGCTACGAAATCCAGCAGGTCAATCCGAATGAAAATCTGTTGTTGAAAATCGAAAATGTTCACGACGCGCAGCGAGGCAAAGTTGGGTTCGAAGTCGAACTGGCTTCGAAGCTGAAGGTGCATGGTCGCCGAGCAAAATGGACGAAGGGCGTGCAGCTATTCAGCGTCAGTGCCGACGCGGACGCATCTGCCGTGATGCGATTATCTTGTGAAGTTGGTATGCGGCTTGATGTAGGCAAGTTTCCGCCAGATGTCGTGATGGTGCCTAAGGTCACCAAAGCAGACCTAAAGGTCACCGATTTTCGATTGCGTTCCATTAGCAAACTGGATGGTCCAATCGTCAAGCAGCTAAGCAAGAGTGTGCACAAGGTGCTCTTAGATAAGATCGATGAAAAACGCCATCAGTTGCCTAAGAAGATCAACAAAGAGATTGCAAAGAATGAGGACAAGTTGCGTTTGTCGATGGCTGATTTTGCAGCAAGCAAATGGAACTCGCTAACTAGTGGATCCTCTTCCGCAGGCGAAACCAAGCAAGTCGACGAAACGAAACGACCGCAGGGAGGCAGCCAATCCGTACGAATCAGCGACGACTTGGCAGCGGGACGGAAAACGAAGTCCGTTGTCGTGGAAGGCGCTCGACTGGCGACCAATAGCACAAGAATTACTCCCGCTGAACAGGAATTGGTCGAAGAAGTCACGCCTCTGAAATCGTACAACCGCGACCGAACTGCAGCGGATACGTACCGGTCTCACGAGGTGAAACTGATTGACTTGTTAGGCACGCAGCCTGGTGAATGGGCTGCCGGTCATCCGCGCAGCAAACCCGTTGAACCCAAAATGGATGGTCCAGTGCCTGATGGGTTCTAATTCGTGAAACTCGGCATGTGGATCGCGATTACGGTGTCGTTTGGCTTTGAGCCCATTTAGGCGTACCAAACCAGTCGTGCATTTCTTTTTCGAATGGTGCGACAATCTCTGCTGGTTCGGGAATAGCCCCACGATCACGCGTCTCGGTTTCCCAGGTCTTTAATGCAGATCGCATTTCCGTCAGGACTGCTTGGTGCTCGGGGGCAGCGGCTAAGTTCTTTGTCTCGTGCGGATCCGCCACTGTATCGTACAGCAGCTCTGGTGGCATGGGCCGCATCAATTCGAGCGCTGGTCCGGTGAGCTTTCCTTGCCGCAGCAGATCACGCATCAGCGGCTTAATCATGAAGCACTTTTCCTTGTAGCGATTGAGTGTGGCGAAGCCCTGTCCTTCACTGTAGTTGCGAATGTAGTGAAAGCGTCTGCCACGAACGCTTCGCATCCGCAAGACAGTCTCATCGATACGATCGCGTGCACTGAACGCGTACGTCCGCGGTGACTTAGCGTTAGCTCCAAGAAAACTACGGCTCTGCATCCCGTATGGTATGTCCACTCCCGCCATTTCCAACGTGGTCGCCGCGATGTCCAGCAGGCTCACGACTTGGTCGCTAACGCCGCCCACGTGATATCCGTTGGGTGCTGGTACGTTCTTTGGATAGTGGACGATCAGCGGTACGTGAATCCCCGTATCCCAAATCCAGTGAATGCCGCGTGGCTCCATGCGCCCGTTGTCACCGAAGAAGACGACAATCGTGTCATCTGCCAATCCGTCCTGTTTCAATTGCTCCAGAATCCAACCGATGCGAATGTCCATGCCACTGATACTGTTGAGGTACCGGGCCCACTCTTCGCGGACAACAGGGTGATCCGGATAGTACGGCGGCGGGCTGACGTTGTCTGCGGTGGCAATCTGTGGATGTTGCTCTTCGCCGTACCACTTCACTCGCGGATGCTTCCATGTCTGCCTGTCGTAGATGTCGTATTCACTTTCGGGCATGTTGATCTGAGCGAAGAACGGTTGATTCGACTTGAGCTTGGACCAATCGTCGCTTTGGTAGACATCGCCTTCGTTGACAAAGTTCAGGTCGAGTTTTCCGGTTCCAACCTCTTTGTCTCCGATGGCCTTGATGTTGGCAGTGAAGTAGCCAACGTCCTGCAGTCGATGTGTGAGTGGTCGGACGCCTTCGGGTAGTCGATAGCTGTCGCTGCGATGAGACCGCATGTTGTGCATGTCGGTCGTCGTTTGATACATCCCAACCATGAAGGCTGACCGGCTGGGCGCACACACCGGCGAGGTGGCGAAAACGTGGGTGTAGCGTTGGCCCGCTTCGGCCAAGCCATCAAGGTTGGGCGTCTTCACGTTTTTCGCTCCGTAGACACC
>CAYQMZ010000770.1:0-4007 GCA_964418725.1 uncultured Pirellulaceae bacterium | reverse complement strand
ACCAACTGAGCTATACGCCCGAAGGACCAAAGACGGTCACTTTCAGAAAGATCGGATTGTATTCAGCAAGAACCTGATGGGAAAGACGGGCAAACAAGAATCTGGGCATTCTAGACGGCGTTTTTTTCGGATTTCACCGCCTGAATCACCTGCGGTCACGCCAGCAGGCCCGATCTGACCGGTCAGTGCAGCTTGGTAAATCGTACCACCTGCCTGGCGAAAGGTAATGATGCCTTTTTTGCAGAGCCGAAGATCGAAATAGCGGGTGTTTTTGCGGCTTGACGTGGTGCCGCCGGATCTGCAGACCTTCACTATACGCCTCCGAAAACCGAACCCATTGACCGCCACCCCCAAAGGGCTCACTCCGAACAGCCATTTCGCGTGTCTGATCGCCAATCCAATCTCTGCACGGGAATCCGAACGATGCTTCGAACTAAAAGAAACTGGCAACAAATCCTTCTGCGACGATTCGCCCAACCCGCAGCAATAGCCGGAGGCCTAATTGCCGGATTCTGTAATTCAGCGTTGGCTCAACCGTCCGCTGTTGAGGCACTGAAGCTCACGCCCATGCAACAGGATGTAGATTTCGACATCCCAGATTCTCCAGCCGACTGCAAAATCGCGTCAGAGAACCTCAATGGCAACGTTGCCTGGGTCGTCCGTGGTCCTTCTAACGAACTGTTGCGTCGATTCGTCGATTCGAACGGCGACAACAAAGTCGATCTTTGGCGTTACTACAACAATGGCATCGAGGTATACCGCGACATTGATGCCGACTTCAACGGCAAGGCCGACCAGTACCGATGGTTTGGCACATCAGGCACCCGCTGGGGATTGGACCTAGACGAAGACGGTTCGATTGACGAGTGGAAATCGATTTCGGCAGAGGAAGTCTCTGCGGAGGTGGTAGAAGCGATCAAGACCGCCGATCAAAATCGATTTGAAAACCTGCTGCTGACCAAAGACGAACTGGTTGGGCTTGGACTTGGAAGCAAACTCAAGACCAGAATCTCGTCGAGAGCGAAGCGAGCCGTTTCCATCTTTAAAAAGACGGCCAACACGCAGACCTCAATCGACAAAGCCACGAAATGGATTGATTTCGGAGGCTTGCGACCCGGGACCATTCCGGCCGGAACCGACGGCTCAACCAAAGACGTCACCGTCTATGAAAATGTGGTTGCAATGGTGGAGACCGGAGGCAAACCGGCTCAGATCCCAATCGGGACACTGGTGAAAGTGCAGGATGTGTGGCGAGTCGTTGATTTGCCAATTTCGAACGGTGACGACCAGCCGCCTCAATCGGTTTTCTTTGAAGGCGCGGGAGTTCAGTCACTGGAAGAGTCTGAGGGAGTTAGCGAAGAGACAACTCGGCTAGTCGCTACGCTTCAGAAAATCGACGAGCAACTCGGCAAAGCGACCAACCCAAGAGACATTGCAAAGATCACGGACCTACGTGCGGACACGCTAGAAAAACTGGCGAATGCTGCTGGACGGGCAAGCGACCGTGACATGTGGTGGATGCAGTTCGCCGACACCGTTGGAACTGCCGCGCAATCGGGTAGCTACCCCAAAGGGACTCGGCGACTGAAAGCTCTGCGTCTGGCGCTCGAAAAGAATTCAACGAATACGGAACTCCTTGCACACGTCACGTTTGCTCAGATGTCTGCAGAATACTCAGAGCAACTGCAAGCGAAGGACGCTGACTTCGCTGACGTTCAGGAAGCCTGGCTTGTTCGACTCGAAGAGTTCCTGCAACGGTATTCCACCAGCAGCGACGCACCTGAGGCCATGCTGCAATTGGCACTTGCTAAGGAATTTGCGGGCGAAGAACGCGAAGCCAACCGGTGGTACACGAAGATCGTCCGCGACTTCAGCGATTCTCCTCTGGCAAGCAAAGCGGCCGGAGCAAAACGCAGACTTGAATGCGTTGGCAAGACGTTTGAACTGAAAGGCCGCACGGTAAGCGGCAAGGACTTCGATATCGCCAAGTTGCGTGGCAATGTCGTCTTGGTTCACTATTGGGCAACGTGGTGCCAACCGTGCAAGCAGGACATGGAAATCATGAAAGACCTGCAACGGGAGTTCGCCAAGGAAGACTTCAAAATCGTGGGCATCAATCTTGATGCTCAACCAAACGAACTAAGCCAATACTTCCGCAAAGAAAAGCCCCGCTGGACGCACCTGTACGAAGACGGCGGACTGGAAAGCCGACTCGCAACAGAGATGGGCGTGTTTACGCTGCCGGTTATGTTGCTGGTGGATGAACGAGGCCGCGTCGTCAACCGACGAGTCCACGGTGCTCAGCTCGAGAAAGAGATCAAGGCATTGCTGAAGTAGCCTTGCGACATCTCGATCGACCTGCCCCTTCCTTCGGCTCGACGGTTCCGTTGAGCCAGACTGCCAATAGCTAACCGGCAGTTTGGCTGAAGTTTAGTTGAGGGGCAGGGCAGGGGAGTAACGTCGTTTGCGGCGTAGCGACACGTGTCCAATCACCGCCGCCACCAGACCTAAGCTCATGGCAGGTTCGGGGACAGTGGCTATCGCTACCGTGCGTCCAAAGTTCGCGCTGAGCTGAAGAAAGTCGGCAAATGCGACACCGCCCACGCCATCGAAATCTCCGTTGGCCCATCCGCCTTCCGCCTGAAAATTCGCCGAGAACAGTAGGAAGTCCGCGAAGTTTACTTGCCCGTCGAAATTGGCATCGCCGGGCAGAATGAACGCCAAATCACGCAGCCACACCTCGCGGTCGGACGCATCAATTACACCGTCCGTGTTCATATCGAAACTAGTATCCACCGTTCCCAGAGCCGCAGTGAGCAAATCAATATCAGTGGCGGTTAGTTGACCGTCGCCGTTGAAGTCACCCAGCAGCAACTCCGTATCGCTGAACAGCGCAAGACTTACGACACCTTGGCCGGCACCAGCCTGCGGACGCCAAAACGCAATGCCCGGTTCCTCATTGGAATCCAGACTAAGCACAACCAAACCGTTGAGGATTCCATCCTCTGTTTGCACAACGGATGTCTCAGCCCAATCGTCTATCACACTGTCTCGGGTGGCATAGGAAACGCTGTTGCGGTCGCCGTATGCAAGGTGCGGGGTGCCTGTGGAATCGACTTCCAACGAGACAAGCTTTCGAGCTCCGCTGAACCCTAGCCGAACGCTGTCTAGCTGAGCCACCGTTTCGATCTCCCACTGACCGTCGACTAACTGGCCATAGCGAACGTCGGCAACGTTCGGATCGGTCACACTCGCGTTGATCCAAGCGACGTGCACTTGATCGTCATCGTCAACGGCAAGAGAAGGAAAGCGTCCAACATTGTTTCCGCTTTCGATCGTCCGAATTTGCCAGCCTCCGGATTCTCTGGGCGTGGCATAGCGAACAGCCCCAGGCCCGGTCCAATCATCGGCCAGCGTGTATGCGACATGCGATCGATCACTCGAATCAATGTCGATGGCTGTACTCAGTCCATACATTCCGGCTCCGCTGGCCAAAAGCGTCTCAGACTGCCAAGCATCGCCATCAAGCGCGCCGACCAGCAGACTCGCTGCCGCTCCAAACTGCGCCGGAAAGATGCTCGCCATTCGCACTTCACCACTGCTATCAACAGCTAACGAGTTGTCCCAACCGTCGTGCGTACCTGGCGTCACCATCACTGTTCGCCGCGAGTCGATCTCAGATATCGCGAAGTGGACAGCGTCCTGTGCGTCGTGGTCGTGATAGGCCAAGTGTGCCGTGCCGCCGGCGTCGACACGCAGATCTCCCGGGCCATAAAAGTAGCCAATGCTCTGCACGACCGGGGACCACGGCCCTTCGATAGAATCAGCGGCCGCATGCCAGACGACACCGCCGAAAGCCTCCGTCATCCCCATCACGTGGATCTCGTCATTGGGACCGAAATCGAACGACGGCTTGATTCCAAGCCCAATGTCTTCAACAACCCAATCGGGATCGATCATGCCGATCTGGGCAGCGGTGTGGCGCGTATTTACTCCAACCAGTTGCA
>CAYQMZ010000769.1:0-4019 GCA_964418725.1 uncultured Pirellulaceae bacterium | reverse complement strand
AAACATGGAGGAGTTAGCTCGTGGGAGGGTGAAGTGAGGAAGCGATCAATCGACGAACTTGTGGGTAATTACAAGGCTCCTACAGGCCCTTGTGCGGACCAGCTGCTGTTTTGTCCGGTAGGAACCGGACCTACGTACTACTACGTATCAAACGAATCATTGACACAGCCAAAACCCTAACTCAGAACGGAAAAAGGGTGGGAAGCAATTGCTCCTCACCCTGTGTTTTGGTTTGTACAAACTCGTCGCAGGAGACAAACTTGAGCACTGCTATTGGAAGACTTGATTCTCGATGCCTTCGTCACCCGACCGGGTACAAATAGCAGCCAGCAGCAACATCTCGATATCTTCGCTGAGGAACCTTACGGCCCCATCGCAGAATAGGACGTGAGCACCACCGGGATGGTCTGAGAAGATTTCTTCCGCATCCCAGTTCTCAGCGGGAGTTGGATTGATGGGCAGCTTCACGGCCGAAACGTTTTCTCCCGCCGCCCAGGCGCCATCAAGTTCCCAGACGCCATCGCGAAAAGCCCCACGGCCGGTGCATTCCGCCACCACAACCGTCTTGGACAATCCATCCGTGATCTGCTGGACACGAATTTTCTTTGGCTCAAGTGTTTCGGCCGGATAGTCCTTCAAGCCAATCAGAACTCCCTTGTTTCTGAAGTACTTCTCGCCGCTGGCACGCCGAATATTCTTGCCGGGGCCACTAATTCCCAGGTAATCGATGCACGCCATGCCCTCGCCAAGTGGCTGGTCGACTTGCTCATTTCGATTCATGTCACCGATTCGATTATCGGCGGTCCGAAGTAGGCTGCGCCTGCCAGTACTGGGGCACAGATACGTCTCGATATGCGTCCCGGTTGCTAACCAGTTTGCTTCGTCGGTAAGCGGTCTCTTGAAATCCATCCGATCATGAATTCCCTTCTCTTCGATGAAGGGCAAGAAAAATGCGGACCAAGCCATCGGCATCGCCCTTGGGGCAACACGAACCTGGCCGGGGGGAAAGTGCTGATTTACGCTTTCGTAATTCAACATCCCCAAGCCGATCTGACGCAGATTGTTCGAGCACTGCGTTCGACGAGCTGCTGCTCGCGCAGCCTGTACGGCTGGGAGCAACAAGGACACCAGCATCGCGATGATCGCAATCACCACAAGCAGTTCAACAAGAGTAAAGCCAGAGCGAGATCGCTTTGCAGCCATCTAACGATTCCTTTTTCAGCTTTGGGCCTTCTTGGCCAAGAACACGAAAACAAACCTAAGACTTACGACGCCTTACGCTTGCGAATAAACCAACGATTCCAAATGAGACGAGCATTCCCGTCGACGGCTCGGGTACCGACGCGGCCTCTCCCGCGGACGACTGCCCAAAGTTTGAAGACAACGCCAAGAAGTCAGAGAACTCCACCTGCCCGTTGCAGTCAAAGTCACCCGCATGAAAAGTTGCCATATCATCGGCATCGGGAGACGTTCCAAAGTTGGCCGACAACGTTAGAAAGTCAGCAAACGCGACGGAGCCATCTTGATCAGCATCGCCGACCAAAATCCCCGCCGATGACAGGAATGCGGCCAGGTCTTCGGCGGACGAATTTCCGGCAGCGACGTCGCCGCAAACAGATGCCAAGGTTACAGGCTCCTCCGTGTCAAACGTCGGAAAGACCACATCGAACTCAAAAACGCGTCCCGGTGAACCAACGTCTGAAAATTCCGGAACGTACTCTTCATCCACCAATGCCTCTCCGTTCTCGTCAAAGAGAATATTGAAGTCGTCGTCCCGTAGCAGTCGCAGTTCAGAGCCGTCTGTAATGGTCGCGATGGCATCGAACTCGCCAACTTCGGACAACCCAAGAGCAACAAAATCACCGTTCTCGAAGCCCCACGCTGTGGAGATACCTGTCGTTGACGGCCCTACTTCAACCGATTGAATTAAGTTGCCATCCGCGTCGTAGAGATTCAGCTCGTCCCCGCCGGACGAGATTCCTGAAAAAGAATCACCACCGAAATCGACGCGTTCGAAAAACTCGTAGGTGATCAGATTTTCGTGAGCGAGCTCCAGCGTCACTTGATCGAGGCCGCGAATCGCATCCAGATCCCATTCCAGTGCTTCAGCCAGGAACGCATCGGCCGTTGCTCGATCCTCTTCCGCTAGTCCGAGACTGTCTAGCTGCGAATTGATTTCTTCGGCTGATTTGGTTCTCAGTTCCGTTAGTCGTTTGTCGAGCGTCGTACTATCAAAGCCGGTTATGAACGACTCGTTTAGAATGCGCATGTCCGCTGGGATATCCCATGCGACCCGAAAGCCGTCCGGATGGTTCTCCGACCTCTCACCTTCACGAACGAAGATCACTGCTTCCGATGGCTGAATCACGAATTCTGGAATGATTGCAAAGTCGTTGCCAACGAGACGATCGTCGTCATCCCACATGAAGCCCGTCATGTCGATAGGCTCTGTGCCGACATTCAGCAATTCCCACCAATCGCCATTCAGATGGCCGCCTTCGCCGAATTCGTTCGCTCCGGGACTACCACTGTCCCACATTACTTCGGTGATAATCAGCTGTTCACTCAACTGCCCCGAAGAGGCGGCGGACAACAGACACAAAAGGACAACGGCTTTGCAGCAAGCAGATAGTTTGCAGAACATTGGTGCGAACAGTTTCTTTCTAATTCATGAGACGAGTACCCAGTGACGTTGCGGTTTTGTATTCAGCAGCAATTAAGAAAGCGTGAAGCCAACATGACGATTTCGGATTTTCACAAGGTCGCAGAGATTGGATTGCGAAACCGGAGAGAACGGGTAAAGTAAACCCAGAGGCACTTCGAAATCTGGCACCGCTAGTGACCATAGAACACGGGAAAACACAACGCTCAGGCCTCGGCTACTTCTACTTTGTGCCGACCATCTGCCTTTGCTTCCCGTTTAACTGCGAGTAACTGCACTTTTCTGGCAGTACTCTTCCTGATTTCAATCACCAATAGATGGTGGTCCCAGATAACTCACTTCCTTTGAATGACAACAAGACACATGACAAGTACTTCTTGGACACTCCGCACAGCCCTCGTTTTGCTGACACTTTGTTTCGCCGGTGTCGCCCTTGGCCAAGTCGCGATCACGGAAATAAACTCGAATTCGGACGTAACCGAAGACTGGTTCGAACTGACCAACGCTGGTTCGTCAGCGGTTGACATTTCCGACTGGGGATACGACGACTTCCCTGAAGACGTGGAAAGGATCGCCCCCATCAGTGGAGTTACTTCTATCGCTGCGGGTGAATCCGTCGTCATTGTGCAATTCGATGACGAGTCCGAAGTCCCTCTGCTCGACCAACTCCAGACGTTTCGCGACGCATGGGGAGGACTCGAAGGAGTGCAGGTGGGAACGCACGCTGGTTCTGGGCTCGGCCGAGACGATGGTGTGTCTATCTTTAACGCCGAAGGTATGTTGGTCGCCCAGCAGATATACTTCGACCCAGCGGCTGATCCAGAAGCTGATCTACACGCAGGTGAATGGGTGGGCGGAAACAACATCGACTCCGCCATTTGGGATCCGGCGTCAGGCATCGAAAGCCCACAGTTCGTCGCTCCAGCCGTTGGTCGCTTGGGAGCATTCGCCGCAACCGATGGCGGATTGGGCTCACCCGGAGTTGTCCCAGAGCCGTCCGCAAGCTTGATGGCATTTGCAGGCCTGCTCGCAATCGGAATGCTTCGCCGAAGGTAGAAGCAGCAGCAGCAATCTGATCCACAGAAAACGGCCGCAATTCGCGGCCGTTTTTTGGTTGCTTAATAATGAAGGCTGAAGGAAGAGACGTCCATAGGCGGGCGAACGCACTCTTCCCTAATCAGCCTATTCGAAGACTCGACTGTCTCGCACCTTATCAACACCGATTGTGCCGCGATTGCGACCCACCGCAGTTCTGCCACAAATTGACTCGCTTTTGAGGACGATCTGTCGTCAGTGTCCGCCGCCGTGTTGCCAGTGATTCCCCTTAGTCCTTGCTCTGGTTCGCTTAGTTCAACCG
>CAYQMZ010000768.1:1976-4019 GCA_964418725.1 uncultured Pirellulaceae bacterium | reverse complement strand
GTCGAGCACCTGTTCTAGATCACCAAGGTGAATTTCGCCACCGGCTTCAGCCTCGCGCCATAGTCGGCGAGCTTCCTCTGGTTCGTAGCCTGGCGTTACGGCCATCATGGCTCCACGAAAGACCTTCGTCGAATCAACCGTCTCATCAAGCCACGAATCGGCCAGCTTCGCAGCCTGTTTGGTCGATAGGTTTTGAAGGTCAATTGTCTGATTCTTACCCGCCGAACGGATAATCAGTCGCCGATCGGTCTTTTCAACGATCATCACTCGCCGCCCGCCTATGACCGCCTCGTTTCCAGATTTGAAGGTGGCTAGTTGGCTATCCGTTGCCTGCCAGTAAGTTTGGACATAGCCTGCGACCGTCGACAGTCGCTCCAGCATAGCGCGATCTAGTGCGTCCGCCGCATAGACGCGAGCTTCCTCAATGGCTGCCTTGGCTGTTGCGATCTTACGTTGCCCCAGGGACCGCTTGGCTGACTGTAGAAGGCTTAGCAGCTTCTTGTTTGATTCCGAATTAACGCCGCCGGTCGAAGTCGTCGACGCGGCAACCGTGACTTCACCGGTTGAAGGCCCGGGGGAGTCGTTTCTTTCGCTTGACGACATTGAATCAACACGAGTTGGTTCGTTGCGCGTACCGTCGGCAGTTGGTGAGCCAGCGTCAGTGCCGCCGGTTGGATTTGCCGAAGTGTTTGTTGCTGCTGTGTTTCCGGGGCTGTTCGAGGAAGTAGATCCAGGTCGATCGGTTTGTTGACCGGACGTCGCAGGCGGACCGTTGACACTAGTGGATGACATGAGACGGTCGCCCCAGCCGCTTTGTTGGAGGATCAAAAAGCCGATGCCAAGCAGGCTGATGACGAATAGCGTGAGCGAGATCTTCATTGCTCGCGAACGTCGATGGTTGGCTTTGTAGGCTGGGGCGATATCGCGGCGTCGTGGGCGAAGCCGCATCAGTTCGTCGGTTACGTTTCTTGGCTCGCCGCCGCTGCTTTGTGTTGCCTTATCTTGAGAATGTTCGGTTGCCGGTTGACTCGAGTCTGAACGTTGAGGCTCTTTTGATTTGCGGGATTTCTGGGCCGATTGGCTTGGAGCAGTCTCTTCGGTGGACTTCTTGTGTGTAGTCGACTTGTTGTTCGTCTTTTCGCGTTTGCTAGAGCTCTTTCGACCAGGCGCTGGTTGTGGCCGTTGGGAAGCTTTGCTCGCGGCTGCCGCCTGTTTCTCACGTTGCTGTTCGAGCCGCAGGTCGTACTTCTTTCGCTCGGTCGCGCTGCTCAAACACTTGGCGGCTCGACGGACCCGACTGATTAGTCGATCACGTTCGTTAGCGTGTTTTCCCGGATCGACCTTTTGAAGTCGTCTAATAACGCGAGTAGCGCGTTTACGGATTACACTTGCCGAATCCTGTCGCTTCGCGCCAAGCAACTGGTAATATGTGACCGATCCCTTCGCTTGGATACCGAGCCACTCGCGATAAGGATTAAAGGCGGACACGATAGAATGCTGACGTCAAGAATTAGGCGATCAGTGAAGACTAGCAAGCATACCGTTTCGTCTTGCTTGAAGACATGCGCGGGCATGCTGAGCGGACGGATTTTAGCGAAGACGGAGTCGAAATGGGGACGGAATTTCTTAATGGCGTAAACCGCATGTTTGATCGGGCTTTGGCGGTTCTGGATTTGGAGCCAGGGCTTGGCGAGCAGATCAAACAGTGTAATTCGGTCTATCAAACGCGGTTTCCTATTAAGTTCAAAGACGGCATCAAGGTATTCACGGGTTGGCGAGCCACGCACAGCGAGCATCGCTTGCCGGCCAAAGGTGGAATTCGGTACGCGGTCCACGTGAATCAAAACGAGGTCGAAGCACTTGCCGCGTTGATGAGTTACAAGTGTGCGATCGTCAACGTACCGTTCGGTGGCTCGAAGGGCGGTTTGAAGATTGACCCCAAGCAGTATGACGAGGAAGACTTAGAACGAATCACGCGTCGATTTGCCAGGGAACTTACCGGCAAAGGTTTTTTGGGACCCTCCGTCAACGTCCCGGCTCCAG
>CAYQMZ010000768.1:0-1966 GCA_964418725.1 uncultured Pirellulaceae bacterium | reverse complement strand
CGAACACGAGATGGAACAGGTCACAAGGCGCTTTGCCTATGAGTTGGCAAAACGCGATCTGATCCACCCGTCCCAAAACGTGCCAGCCCCCGACATGGGGACCAGCCAACGCGAGATGGCTTGGATTGCCAGCGCCTATCGCGAATTGAATCCCACCGAGATGAACGCGATGGGATGTGTCACGGGAAAACCTGTCTCGCAGGGCGGTGTGAACGGTCGTGTGGAAGCGACCGGTCGTGGAGTTCAGTTTGGGCTGCGAGAATTGTTTCGCAACCCAGACGACGTCAAGCTGGCCGGCTTGAAAGGAACGCTTGAAGGCAAGCGGATTGTGATCCAAGGGCTTGGTAACGTCGGCTATCACGCGGCCAAGTTTTTGGAGGAAGAAGATGACGCCAAGATCGTCGGCGTCGTCGAGCGAGACGGAGCTGTCTACTCTGATGAAGGAATTCACATCGAGGATCTGTTCGAACACAAACGCAGTACCGGCGGCGTGAAAGGTTTCGCTGGTGCCAAGTTCGAGGAGAACGGTTCGGCGTTGCTGGAGGCAGACTGTGACATCCTGATTCCTGCTGCACTGGAGAATCAAATCACGGGAGAAAACGCTCCGCGAATCAAGGCCAACGTGGTGGCAGAGGCGGCCAACGGTCCGGTCACATACGAAGCCGACGAAATTCTGAGGCAGCGAAACGTGTTCGTGATTCCTGATTTCTACTTGAATGCCGGTGGTGTTGCCGTCTCGTATTTCGAATGGATCAAGAACATTTCGCACATTCGGTTTGGGCGTCTAGATCGCCGCCTGGATGAAAACCGCGGCACGACCATCATTAACGTGCTGGAACATCTGACGAACGCACCGGTTCCCAAATACTATCGCGAGCAACTGATGCGTGGTGCCGACGAGCTGGATCTGATTCGAAGCGGCCTCGACGATACGATGCGAACGGCCTACCAGGACATTCGCGATACGTGGCGAGGTGACGACCGGATCACGGACCTGCGTACCGGAGCCTATGCTAACGCGATCGGCAAGATTGCGTTGGCCTACCGCGAACTTGGGATCTGACAATCCAAGTTGTCGGCGGAAGCTCTGACGCGTGCGGAAATTCAGGTTCATCCGGCGGAGCGTGATGGGTACGTACTCCTCACGCTCCGTCATGATGACTGGCCTTTCAAGCTATTCGTTGGTCGGCTCAATTCGCCCAAGACGTCGTATCGCAATCGGTCACTGGACCACTTCTCAGGCCGTTTTCGGCGACTTTCTCCGCCTGTTCTGCGAATGTCGCAAGAATCTCAAAAAGCACCTGTTTTTTCGCGTGTTTCTGAACCTCGAAGTCGCCTCGGTAGCTTGTTGTTTGGGGCGAAAATTGGTAAGTTATGCGGGTAATTCACGGGCTGTTTTGTGCACAAATTAGTGTGCCTAAGAACTTGTCTCTGTGGAGCCGCTAAATGGCTCGGCAGGGTATCCAGATTGGTGCGAGGATAAACGTCGTTTCGACGCTGCAGTTGGTACGGATACAGCACCTCGCAACGACTTCGCGGTCAGCAATCAGCCCGCCACAAGGATTCTTTTGTTGATGGCGAAGACAATTCACTCGAGAGGATAATCTGTGTCAACAGATGGAAATGAGCCAAACGATCCGGAAGAGAAGACTCCGGAAAGTAAGGCTGCAGGCGGTGACGAGTTCAACGAAGGTCGTATCATCGATCTTCCTATCGAAGACGAGCTCAAAGACAGCTATCTGACCTACGCGATGAGTGTCATCGTTAGCCGTGCGCTGCCCGATGTGCGCGACGGTTTGAAGCCATCGCAACGCCGCATCCTGGTGGCCATGAATGACTTGAATCTTGGTCCCAACTCCGGACGAGTGAAGTGCGCCAAGATTTCAGGTGACACCAGCGGTTACTAACACCCGCACGGTTAAAGTGTCATTTACCCAACCTTGGTGCGGATGGCCCAAGAATGGAA
>CAYQMZ010000767.1:0-4024 GCA_964418725.1 uncultured Pirellulaceae bacterium | reverse complement strand
TGCGCTCCCAAAGCTCTGCGATGCATTGAGACCTGGGGTGTCGCGACGCGGCGGCAGTCTGATGAGGGTCCAGCGATTCAGATCTTGGCCGGCTCCCATGAAGACGGCTTCGTTGTCACCGGGCGCTCTGCCGTTTGCATAGTCATCGGGGTTTAAATACTTCTCACCGACAAAGTAGGTGAGATGTGTGCCGTCGGTGACTTGTTTGATCTTTACTTGGCTACGCATGTGCATGAGGCCAGTCATGTTTTTCATGGTTGGCCAACGGTAGTTCGGATCGTCGCCTCTCGCCAGCGTTTCCGGTCCCAAACTGAAGTCCGCGAAATAGTCACCGCTATTGGATGCGTAGTCGTTTCGAGCGACCATCGTGACGGTATCGGTCTCGCGAGGATTACGTGTGTGACCAGAGACAGCGGGATACAAGCGGGCTTCGCGTCTGGTCGGACAATAGAAGATCTCGACAACCGTCTGCAGCCGCTGAGCACTTCCTTGGCGACGCCTTGCAGGGTCATCTCCGCTGCCTAAATCATGGAGCGGCCCTTCCTCAATGAAAGGCAGAACGTTGTAGCCCCAGCCGCCTGGCTGTGATTCACCGGCTCCGCGGCCAGGCAGGCCCCCCCCCGCATGCCCCCAACCTCCAGAGGGAAAATGGTTGTGGGCGTTTTCGTGCAGGACGACACCGATTCCAAGCTGCCGCAAGTTGTTGATGCATTGCGTTCGGCGTGCAGCTTCACGTGCGGATTGCACCGCGGGTAGCAGCAACACAACCAGCATTGCGATTATGGCGATGACCACCAGCAGTTCGACCAGCGTAAAGCCTGACGGTTTGTGTCGCTGCATTTGAGTGTCTCCGGCGGCAAGAGCCTACAGGGCCTGATGGAATACGCTCAGACCATATCACGCGTACTCGCCGATTGCACGTTTTGGCTCGCGCACGTGTCCGCAGTGGGGACTTCGGCCAACGTGTCTTCCGTTCGGTAGGCGAATCGATCTGCCAAGTGACCAAGACACTGGAGAACTGGGCCGAATCCCCAGGGTGCGATAAACCACCTATCCTCGACTCGCTGCCACGCTTCGATCGTCAAAGTGACTGATCTACATACGATGTAAGGACAGAGGTGACGAATAGTCCCGTTTTTCCCGCTTGCCCCACGTCGTTCGCAACCCAGCGGCTGGCTTGCGCTTTCCACAGCGGCAAGATGCGCCCATAATTGCATGCGTATCGTTTTCCGTCGGGCTCAGAAGGAGTACCCCATGTTCAACCCCGTTCGTTTTCGTCTTGCCTATTTCGCCGCGATTTTTGGCCTGCTGCTAGCAGGGACCAGTGCGTCGGTAGCTCAGACGGACGTGGAGGAAGCAAAGGGACAGGCCGATCTGGACGCAGCAACGGCGCTCAAGCTCAGTGCCTCGTCGATGGCTGACCTGGAAAAAGTCATCGCCCTGTGTGAGTCCGCCATTGAAAAGGGCTTGGATTCCGAGAGCGAGAGTTTGGCCAAGTCACTCGTAACCGCAACGTTGTTCCAACATGGATCAAGGTTTGCACAGGCGTTATTCGATCCACGGGAACGAAATCAGCGTCCGCAGATGCTGAAGAAATTCGCCCTGACGGACCTCTATAAGATTCTCACGTACGACGATGAGCTGCCGCAGGTGCACATGATGATCGCTCGGCTGGAGGCGGTCAGTGCGCTGCCGACACAACGTCGAGCGACAGATCCCAACTGGCAAAAAGGACGCGATTCGGCCGACCGTGCGATTGAATTGTTGGCCGATGACAACGAGTTGCGTTCCAAAGCCCTTGTGCTGCGAGCCGGCTATGAACTGCGCGACAACACCAAGCGAACGGACTACCTGAACAAGGCCATCGAAGCTGATGCCAAGAACCTGGATGCCTGGCGTCTGAGAGGGAAGAATCGACTCGTTGAAGGCGAACTGTTGGCGGCTGCAGGAGCGATGGAGCAAGCCAAGCAGGTTCGCGAGATGGCCATTGCTGACTTTACCCAGTTGCTTGACGAGAATCCGGACGATCCTGACGCATTGCAAGCGGTAGCCGAGTTAATGAGCCGGTTAGGGGATACCGACGAGGCGCTCGCAAAAGCCAATCGCGCGATCGCGAAGAACCGCCGAGCCCCCAGCCTATTTATCCTTCGTGGGCGCATCCACCACCAAAACAAAGACTACGAAGCGGCGATCAAAGACTTCAATCAAGCTATCGACCTGCAGCCTGACAGTCACATCGCATTTCTGGATCGAATGGAATCGCACTTCGAGTCCGATGACAAAGACGCCGCGGCTAGGGACTTTGGCAAGGCTCGCGAGTTGCTAGGAGCCCAAGGCTTGGCACGCTCGGTCCTACAGCGTGTTACAGTTCGAGCGCAGAATAAGACGGAGAAGGCCATCGAGGAGCTGAAGCGATTCATTGACGTCGATGAGCTGAATGCGAACGAGACGGGCAGGAAGCCAGATTTTGACTTCCGTTTGCAACTCGCCGAAACCTATTCGCTGAACCAGCAACCACTCGAGGCAATTGACTCGTACTCTTTGTTGCTCGAACGCATTGGTAACTCGAATTCCAGTGTAATGCGTCGCTTCAAGCAAGCAGGACTGGAAGGCAGAGCCAACGCTTACCTGGGTATCGGCAAGCATGAAGAAGCAATTGCCGACTATGAAGCTGTATTGAAGATTGATCCTAATGGCGATGGTCCGCTGAACAATCTGGCGTGGGTGCTTGCCACCTCGCCGATGGACAGTCTGCGTGACGGCGAACGGGCCATCGAGTTGGCCACTAAGGCGTGCGAAGTGACGGACTACAACGCTCCACATATCCTGAGCACGCTGGCGGCTGGCTACGCGGAAGCAGGGAATTGGGAAGAGGCCGTGAAACGCTCCACGGAGGCCGTGGAAAAGCTGGACGCACAGCTGAAGCAGCAGGAGGAGACTCGAAAAATACCACCGACGCCAACCCAGCTTGAAACGCAGAAGCAACTTCAAAATGAATTGAAGAGCTACGAAGAAAAGAAACCGTGGCGTGAGTTGCAAGACATTCTGAACGACAAGAAAGAGAGCGAAGCCGAAGGGAAATCCGATGCATCCGACTCATCGGATGAGAGTTCGGCGGAAGGCAGCGACTCGGCCGAGTAGTGCTGGAGTTGCTGGTTAAAGCATCAGACGCGGCCGGCAAACGTGTGCGAGCTAACTGGCGAAGTCTTCGATTACGGTCATGCCGACCGATTGGAATTTGTTCATAGCGGCCAGGATGCTGGGGGCTTCGGACAGCGGAATGCTGCTGCCGATCAGCTGATTCGGGTCAATACGGCCAGATGCAACGGACTCCAGCATGGCGGGATATTCCGTCGCCGACATGCCATGGCTGCCAAGAATCTCAAGCTCGTATGCAATCACCCGTCCCATTGGAACGTTAGGCTGAGCTTGGTCACCGAGTAGCAGGCCAGCTTGCACATGACGCCCTTGTCGACGTAGGCACTTGATCGAGTTGACGGACGTGATGGTGCTGCCCAACGCATCGATGGACCCGTCGACGCCGCCATTAGTCAGTTGCAAAATCGCCTTGGGCACTTTTTGCACGGTACTTGCATCGACAACTTCGTCTGCTCCAAGCGACTTGGCAAAGTCCAGCTTCTGCGAGTCGATGTCGACTGCGACAACCTTCGCCCCGAAAGCTTTGGCAATCAGGATTGCCGAGCATCCAAGGCCTCCGCAACCGTGGACTGCCAACCAGTCGCCTTCGCTGATTTTGGCTTGCTGCAGGACTGCTCGCCAAGCCGTCGCAAATCTGCACCCCAGGCTGGCTGCCGTCTTGAAGCTGATTTCTTCTGGGAGCTTGACGACGTTATGGTCTGCGTAGTGGATTTCAACACGTTCCGCGAACGATCCCCAGTGCGTGAAACCGGGCTGAAAATCGTTCAAGCAGATATGCAGCTGTCCGGCTTGGCAGTAACGACAACCACCGCAACCGCACGCAAACGGAACAGTGACCCGGTCACCTACTTGCAGCGATGTTACC
>CAYQMZ010000766.1:0-4024 GCA_964418725.1 uncultured Pirellulaceae bacterium | reverse complement strand
CATACAAACCCATGGTCTCCATCGATAAGTTGTCTTCCTGCCAGACGGTTTGCATGGTTGCTGGTGCATCTGCCACGTTGGGATCTGCCTGCAGTTGATCAACTTGCAGGTTGGCAACGTCACCCACGATTTGAAAACTGGTCGTTTGCTCTTTTGCTTCCAGGTGCAATCGGCCAGATGCTTCACCAGTGACTTTGGTTGTGGCTGCCACAGGATCCGTCACGGTGTACGACATTAGCCTGCCAATATCAGCCCGATATCCGATGTCACCGGCAACGACGAATCCCGGTTCCATATCAACCGAAACGTTGTTTGCTGAAAATGCCACGCTTTGGGCGCCAACGGTCGTCGTCGGAAAGCGACAGGCGAACGTAGAGAGGTCGACGGTTCCAGCGGTCTCAATCTGAATAACGGGTTCCTTGACGTGAATCCCGTCGGTGATCGCCTCTACATTTCTTGCGTCGACGACCAATCTCTGAACCGCGATTCCACGTTGGTTTGCCTCGACAATTGTGTTCGTATCAATTTCACCCGCGACATCCCAACCGTGTCCCATCCCCATGGTCTTCAGTCGCGCGAACCAGGTCCCCAGCCCGCCTTTCAAGCGACAGACAATTGGCCAAGTCGAATTCGCGTCGGGCTTGGCTACTGGTGTCTGTAGCTGGGCAATGAAGAAGTCGTTCGCAGAAGCCACATCCACGCGGCCAGAATCTAGGGATGCAATCGTCTGGCCGTCCAAGGTCGCCACCGTTTCCACGACGGTCAACAGTTCCTTCTCTTGACAAAGCAATTGTTCATTCTGAGCCATGACGAAGTCAGTGAGCTGCGCTTGTGCTTTCAATTGCAACTGATTGGGCTGCGCTTCGTTCCACTGCACGATCGACTGCATGCCACCGTTGACGTACATGCCGCCCAAGTCAACAAGTTGGTCCAATTCTAGTACCAACTTTTCCAAGTCCGCCTTGGCTTGAAATGCTCCTTGTCGAAGTTTTCCTTGCCCGGTCAATTCAAAGAAATCAGATTTGACCAGTACGTTTTCAACCTGCGGCTCTTTCCCGTCGAGAACGGCGAAGTCAATCTTCAGCGGAAAGTTCCATTGAATCGGTTGGCCCGCACGCAGAATCTGGATGTCTTCGGTCGAAGCTTGGCCAACCCAACGCGTTGTACCGGCGCCGTCGTGGTTTGGCGTCGAATTCACATCCCAGACGAACAGCCCGTTGGCAACTTGGACGTCGTCTCGAACCTTCAGGGTGTTCGGCAACGCCCGCGCGAGTGCGGCAATGTCTAGCCGCCCGCTAGTCCTCAGTTGCTGCTGGCGGATCGTGTTGACGATAGCCGCTGTGTCGCTAAGTTCGCTAAGCTTGGCGCTAGTTTGCAAGGAAGCATTGCCGAAATCTGAATTCAAATTGCAAGACTTCACACTGACGACGTCGCCAATCAGTTGAGCGCTTGTCTCAAGTTGCAGCCCGGTAATCTGCAGGGCATCCTGACCTAGCAGCGACGGTTCCGCGAATTGGAAGTTCTCCGTTCGCACCACGGCATCTGCTTCGAATTGCGGCAGGCTTTGTGGATCTGACCCTGGAATCGGCGACCACTTTGCCACCGCGTTAAGACTGAGCAGTCCAGCAAGGTGCTGAATGGGCTGTCCGCTGCGCAGCGCTGCGTAGCGTAAGGGCTCCAACGGTAGCTGTTGCGCTGTGACCTTGGCGTTTCCAACGGGACCAAGTGGCCAAGTGTCCGTGGCCAATCCAATGGGCGTAGCCGTTTCGATCGCAAACGGCTTTCCGTTCAGCGTCCCGTTCGCAATGACGACCCAGTTTTCGCTGGCGGCACTGGGCAGATCTGCTTCCGCGTTCAATTGTTCGACATTCCACTGGCGACCGGTTGCCTGTTCTGTCGCCAGGATTCTTGCGTTCTGAACTTTCACGTTCACGCTAATCATCGGCGAGGCTTGTGATTCGGTTGATTCTGTGCCCACAAGCTTGGCGATGGTGTCTTCAAGATTGCTACCGTCGGGACGAAGACTCAGATGGACCGTCGGCGAATCCACCGTGATCTGTCCCAAATTCGTGTAATCCTGAGCCAGCTGCAGCAGCGTACGATCGAGCGTGACCGAACCAACTTCGACAAGCATCTGGCTTTCTCCGTCCAAGACCTGTAAGCCTTGAATCTCGACGGGCGAAAACCAACCGCAAGAAACGGACTGCATGGAAATGCTGGCTGTCTCAGCCGGTACGGTTTGGGCAATCAGATAGTCCCGGACGGAAGAACGAGTGGCTATCCAAGGAGCCGCAAGAGTTGCCAACGCGATGACGATCAGTGCAACGAGACCCCAAACCAGCCAACGGCGTGGCTTTCGCTCAGGTCCATTCAAGGCTTCCGTGGATACGATGGCTTCTTGCATAGCTTGAACCGTTTGATTTGCTGCATGCTTCGACATGATTTTGCTCGACCAAGTCGTGTATGAGTTTGCTTTCAGTGCTATCCTGAGCAGTCCGGGAGACCTCGCTCAGGACCGACTTACCGACCGTTAAGGATGATTAGCCGGGCCCCGTCCACTCCGTCAGTCCATCGACTAACTGAATGACTTTGCTGAATATTTATGTTGTGACGAGCCGATTCCAATGCGATTGTCTTGGGGTGAACGAGCCACCCAATGGACCGCTAGCGGCAACCTTCTTGGACTTCCATCACGGCATCGACCATTCGTTTCTTGGCGTGCCCACTGCATCACTCAACTCAAGGTTCCTTGTTTGATGACGCTTATTTCAAAGACAGAATTTCCCCAAGTGTTCCGCGTCCATCAGAAGTTTGACGCTCCAACATGCTCCGATATCAAAAAGGCGGTTCGAGCGGAACTGGAACGTCTGCAACTGGATAAGCAAGTCTCTGCCAACCAAACGGTTGCTATCACCGCAGGCAGCCGCGGTATCTCGAACGTTGCCGAGATCATTCAGTCCATTGCCCAGTACTTCTTAGACCTCGGCGCCCAGCCCTTTATCGTTCCAGCTATGGGCAGCCATGGCGGCGGCAATTCGCAAGGTCAGCGAAAGGTACTGGAGTCCTATGGCATCACCGAATCGTTTGTCGGATGCCCGATTCGCGACAGTACGGAAACGGTCGTTATCGGCGAAGCGAAAGAGGGCTTTCCGATCTACTTTGATAAGTCGGCCAGCGAAGCGGACCATGTGGTGGTGTGTGGTCGCATCAAGCCACACACCAACTTTGCCGGCGACATTCAAAGCGGCTTGATGAAGATGATGATGATCGGCTTGGGGAAAAAAGATGGTGCTGCCCTGTACCACCGCGCGATTCATCAACACGGTTTTCCTCAGATTATCCGTAGCGTCGCGCCGAAGGTTGTCGAGCACGCCAATATCTTGGTGGGCCTCGCCATCGTCGAAAACGCTCACGACGAGACGGCCTTGATCGAGGCTGTACTTCCCGAGGACTTTCAAGCTCGCGAAACCGAGCTTCTCACGCAGGCCCGGCAATGGATGCCCAAGCTTCCGTTCAAAGACATTGATGTCCTGTTGATCGACCAGATCGGTAAGAACATCAGTGGTACCGGAATGGATACGAATGTGATTGGTCGAAAGCACAGTGAGCATGCTCCAGGCCAACCGACAATCAAGCGGCTGGTCGTACGAGATCTAACACCTCAAACACACGGTAACGCAACGGGCATCGGATTCGCTGAGTTGTGTCTTACTCGGGTCATTGAAAAGATGAACCGCGAGGCCACGGTACTCAACTGCCTCACTGCTCTCGATATCGACGCTGCCAAGATCCCAGTCAACTTTCCGACAGACGAGCAAACGATCGCTACCGCATTGTCGACGCTAGGTCTGCGACCACCCAAAGAAACGCGACTTCTCTGGATCCGCAACACGGGGCACCTCAGCGACATGTATTGTTCCGGGGCATTCAAAGCGGATGTTGATTCGGCGACCAACCTGGAAGCCGTCGGCGAATTAGATGATTTGCCAATTGCCAGTGACGGAATGCTGTCAGACGACGCGTT
>CAYQMZ010000765.1:0-4025 GCA_964418725.1 uncultured Pirellulaceae bacterium | reverse complement strand
GCGCCGTGATGCGAATCCCAAGTTCCATATCCGTCGCCATCAAAATCGTGCCGCTCTTCTTAGCTTCGATTTTGACGTTCTGCAAAATGGGCTTTGGGCTGCGCGAGGGAGCAATCGTGGCGGCTGTTTGAAAGGCGTGAAGGAGAGACTCTCGGTTGCAGGTAATCTTCATGGCAATCCCTTGATTGGCAAATGCGTCAGGACAACAACGCAGTAATATTCTTTTAAAAGGTAGTAGTAGTAAGGCGACCCGAATCAGTGTCGAGAACGCATTTTTTGGACGCTAAACGATGAACAGTGAACAACTTAGCCCACCAAGCGAGAGGTGGATAACTGGTTGCTAAACTGTCGACAGCTGACTGATTCAGTCGGTATGTGTTCTCTGTTGGACGAGTGTTGCTAAAACGAGCGAAACGATTGGAAAACGAAAGACAGAAGCCAACGTAAACGATCAACTTATGCACATGGTTATCCGGCATCCAGAAGATCGAACCAGGTGGATGACATTGGCAAATTCAACGACTTGCATACGGAAGAGATAACCTCTCGCACACATTCGTCGGTGCGGACTTGCTTGCGAATCTTGTCGCATGCATGCAGCACGGTGGAGTGATCACGATTTCGAAAGAGCTTGCCGATTTCAACCAAACTCAACGAAGTAACCTCCCGCAGAATGAACATCGCGGTTGCTCTGGCGAGCACCGTATTCTTACGACGCGAAGGTCCGCGTATATCGGAAACCTTAACGCCGAATCGTCGCCCGGTTGAGCGGATGATCTTTTGAATCAGTTCGGCTTCGTCAGCAGCTTGGTGGGAGCCACCGGGTTCTAATTGATGGTCCGAAACAGACGAGCCATGACTGGCCGGATCGTTAGACTCCGCATGCGTTGCAACAGAAGCCACGACCGACTGGATGCCGCTGACGGGTTGACCGGACGTGGCTTCGACCAAGCGATCCAAGTCATGTTGTTGAAGGCTGACTTGGAAGGATTTGGCTGAAGCCAAGATGACGTCTCTTCGAGTCTCTGCGAATGGCAAAGCAATAGGAACCGACAAGCCAGCATTCAAACGACTGATTAGACGATCGGTAAGTTGTGTTTTTGCAATGGGCACGTTCGACGTGATGATGACTGGCTTGCTGTGACGTTGTCGATAGTCCAGCAAATTAGTCAGCCAATCCTGTGCACCGGCCTTTTCCGCCAACTGCTGAACATCATCGATAACCAATAGTTCAGCATTTCGCAGTTGGTTGGTCAGTCGATCGATGTCGTCTGCCAATTCCGTTTTCTTCAAAGCTCGTGCGATATCAGCGGCCGTGAGAACAAAGGTTGTTTTCTTTGGCAAGTTTTGTTTCCAAGCATTTGCCAAACCGTGCGCAACCATCGACTTGCCACACAGGGCATCGCCGTACAGGACCAACGGAAACCATGCTGGATCAATCGCTGGACTGTGTGTCGGTGACGTGTCAGTTGTTAGAGACGTAATGGATCGGGCCGCGAGTGACCGATGCAGCTGAGTCACAACCGAACGCAACAAAGCGTTCTCGGGTCCGCAATGAATCTCCTCTCCGCCAACTAAGTGCAGAGTGACGTTGGTTCGTTCACCATCAACAGGCATGCTCGAATTCTGAGATTCAATGCCTTTCAGATTCTTCGTGTCGTCGCCAACCATGATGAATTCTGTCAGTGATGACGACCGAGAATTTTCGAAAGAAACGAAGCGGTCTCTCGGATGCACCGCCTGGTCTCAGATTGCAATCAAAGCAAGGCGTTTCGGGGTCTGTTTTAAGGCGGCTTACCACCCATAGGACCAACCTAAGAACGCCAGATTTTGCACACGAAATTGTACCGGTTTTGCGGGCAAATCGCGAGTCCTCAAGCCACCGGAAACGCTTATTTTTCTGGGGCCAAACGCCCCACAACTTCCAGGATCCGGTTACCCGCTTCAGCAACATCTGAGGCGGTAGTAAACGCCCCCAAACTGAACCTGATGGAACTGGCAATTCGCTCAGTCTCAAGTCCCATCGCCTCCAACACGTGCGAGGGTTCGCTGGACCCACTAGTGCACGCGGATCCCGTCGAACATTCCACTCCAGCCAAATCGAGCGCCATGACGAGTGCCTGACGATCAATCCCCGCAAACGAAACATTCAGAGTATGGGGTAGACGCGGCTCCACCCCGTTTATGCAGCAGGAACAGCCATCAACGAGCGTTTCTTGGAGTTGATCTCGAAGCTGCCGGAGCTCGTTGGCTCGTTGTTCGAGGTTACGCTGGGAAATCTCCAGCGCTTTGGCCATTCCGGCTGCTAAGGCAACTGATTCAGTGCCAGGTCGAATTCCCAACTGTTGTGAGCCACCTACCAATAAGGGTTGCAGATTGATCCCCTTTTTCACGGCTAAACCACCAGCGCCACGAGGACCGTGAAACTTGTGAGCTGAAAATGACAGCGTTGAAACGCCAAGTTCTCCAAAGCTCAGTGGCAACTTACCCACAACCTGAACGGCGTCGCAGTGAACAGGTACACCCGCGTTGCGGCAGAGTTTTGCAATTTGCTGGACAGGCTGCATTGTGCCGGTTTCATTATTCCCAAGCATCAGGCAAACCAGTCGCGTTTGGGTGGACAAGCGTTTCGCAACGAAGTCTTCTGAAGCAAAGCCGTTTTGATCGACGGGGATTTTGGTCACCTCGCAACCGACCGATTCAAGCTGTTCCGCGGCGGCGAGAGCACTTGGGTGTTCGATGGCGCTAACGAGGACTTCGCCCGGGGAAGCAATCAGGCCGCGAATTGCCAAGTTGTTGGATTCAGTACCTCCGCTGGTGAAAACGAGCGAATCTTGATGAGGAGCAGTTGAGCAGATCCCCAAAATCGCGCCGATTTGCTCACGTGCCGATTCGATTACGCGACGAGCAGCTCGACCAGAAGCATGCTGGCTGGCCGGGTTCAAATATCCTTCCGCCAAACAGTTGGAGATTGTTCGGGCAACCTCCGGATGCAGGGGCGTTGTGGAATTGTTGTCGAGATAGATCGCGTCCATACCCGCCATTTTAACGGTCCAAACCCATTTGGGCTGCGAGGGTACCGACTGGACCATGAATTTCGAAATTCGAAGCGGGAGGCGACGATTTCGGGTGATCGGCGAACCTTACAGTGCCAAAGAGACTAGCGGCCGAGGCTGATCAAGAATGCAATGTTTTGGATTCTGTCATCGTCGTTTCGAACCAGAGGCACAGCGGCGTCGATGGCCAGCGGCGCGGGACCCAACGCAGGAATGATGAGGCGAACTCCGCCTCCGACCGATAGTCGGAAGTCTTCGCTGTTGATGTCGGTCGTCTCAGAAAGTGACCCGAAATCGGTGAACAACACGCCCCGAACCATATCGTCAGCGGTGATCGGAAAGTAGTACTCTGCTGATCCGAGTAGGCTAAGCTCGCCACCAACGATCACACCCTGATCTTTTGGGCTGGCGTGGCGAAAGCGAAAACCGCGCAGTGTCGAAAAACCGCCAGCGAAGAAATTCTCGAAGATGGGTGTCTGCGATCCAGTGATGCCACCATCAAAGTGCAGTCCCAACACTTGCTGACCCGAGTAGTCGGGACGCTGCCACAACGTGGTGTAGTTCTTGTACTGAATGATTCCGCGAGGATAGTCGAACGTTCCGAAAACATGTTCGTACGAAGCCGATAGGTAACTGCCCCGCGTCGGAGCGTATGGGCTGTCACGGGTATCGTAAGCAAGTCCGATGCTGGCTCCGAATAATTCGCTATCCCCCAGGGATCGAACCAATTCGGTGACGGGTATTCGCGGGTCGGTAACGTCGACGTTTTCGATTCGAAACTTGGCACTCAGCAATAAGGCCTGCGTCAGGTAGTAACTGAGCCCAACGCGGCCTCCGAATCGACGTTCGTCCCAATCAAAATAGTCTCGCTCGAAGTAGAAGCCACTCAAACTTAATGCGACGGGTTGTCCAGCCCATTGGGCAAAGTATGGCTCGGTAAAGCTCGCCAGATACCGCTGGGCATTCGCA
>CAYQMZ010000764.1:2763-4050 GCA_964418725.1 uncultured Pirellulaceae bacterium | reverse complement strand
GTGTTCTCTTCCTCTATTGAATTGCACGTTGAGCGAGTCACGCTCGACGACTACTTTCATTTTCCACCGAATGCCAATGCTGCAGTTCGGTTCGATGTGTTGCAGAACGATGGACGGCTGACTCAGTACTCCGGGCCACTCGAGATTACTGACGTGGTATCGGACAATGGTGGGAGTGTGGAAATCGCTGGCGATGCGAAGTCGATATTCTACAGGCCCGCTCCGGGATTCCGGGGCGTTGAGCAGCTTCGGTATGTGGTCGATGGGCAATTCTCTGCGATTGTCGACGTCGTAGTCGATCCGGTGCTCGAATCGCTGTATCCGAATCTCGGCTCTTTCGAGGATGTGCGAGAGATTCTCCTGGATGTGGGCGAGGGCCGGCGTGGTGATTCAACACGAGACTTCGTGGACTTTTTCGTGCCGCGCTTACCGGGTGTTCGGAACACGTCGATTCGCCAGGACGGAATTGTCTATGTTGCAACGGGCAACTCAATCGCGTTGCTTGCCAATCAGCGTGACGAGTTCGAAGCACTGTCATGGTTGCACTTCGATGGACAGTTCGTCGACTATTTTCTGACTGAGGGTCGCTTGGCTGTGATAACAGTTGACAGCGAGCCCGTGGACAATATTGATACTGATAGGGCAACGTCTCCAGGCTTCGTTGCCGACCGTAGCCTTACCAGAGTTACTGTCTTTGATGTTTCGGATCCGCACCAAACAGCCCAGCTTGGCGTCGTCGAATACGACGGCAGTTATGTCTACAGCTCGCTAGTTGATGGCAACGTTCACTTTGTGGTTCGGAATGAAGGAATCGATCGGCGGCTTGGCGTGCCTCGGTGCGTTCCGCCGTCTGGGATCGGACTTTGTGACATTGATCAGCTTGAGGCAGATCGCGTTAACAATGAGCTTGGAGCGGTCTACCAAGATCTGGCACCACAGTACTCTTTGTATGACGGAGGCGGCCGCTGGTTCGAGAGTGGACTGGCTGTTCTCCCGGAAGACATCATTGATCCGCGAGTCAACAACACGCCACATGAAGAATTGATTTCTAGCGTTGTAGTGGATCTTCTTGCGGATTCGCCAAAATTGCAAGCCTCGAATGCATTAGTCACGGCGGCCACTTCGCGTATTCTGCCTAGTGAAGACGGTTCCTTCTATGTATTCAAAACGCATGAGAATCGAACCGTCATCGCGAAGTATCGACTAGATACCGGCAATGGTGTGACGCGGATGGTTGCAAGGACCGAGGTTCCGGGTCAGCCTTCGTTTAGTATGACACCATTCGAA
>CAYQMZ010000764.1:1492-2753 GCA_964418725.1 uncultured Pirellulaceae bacterium | reverse complement strand
GGATGGGGTGCTGCATTTCACATCATTGGTGGGAGACAAAGTTGACTACCACGCCTTTGAAGAGCGTCTCGGGGTTCTTGCGGATGTGGCTTTTTATTCGGACGTGTTCTCGCCGGCCTCAATCGCGTCGGGTTTTGACGACGGTCGACTGCTCGTCAAACAAACGACTCAAGACGGTGTTGCTCAATTGCAGATTTTGGATGCACGTGATCCTGCAAACATAGAGGCTTCGCAAGCTTTTGATGTTCCGTTGCCAAGTCGTAGCTGGCGACTGGATTTCCAGACAAACTTAGGCCACTACTACAACGCCGACTGGGTCGGATCGAATCATATTGCGTTTCTCAGTTCCGAAGGACTCTCAAACCTTGGTGCCTTCGCATTCACCGTCATTGTCCTGGACGTTGCGGACCTGACTCGACCGACCACTGTTTTCGAGGAGGTCTTCTTGGGTTCCTCCATTGACTTGTCGTGGCACACCGAAATGCAGGAGGCACTGCTGCAGCAATTTCCGGGTCTTAATCCGACTGACGTTGAATCGCTCTTTGGGATCGGCGCGGTTCCCGATGACGGTTTTCTGTTTGAAGCCGCCGATTTTGGTCACTCGATTGGCGTCCGCCACGCGGCAACTGACGCGCTGGTTCAAATAATTCCTATCGACAGATCGCAAATACCAGTGTTCGCAGATCCGCTTGAACCGAATCTGTATGGGTTACAGCGTCAAGCAATCACGCAAGCCGCTGGAACGTTTGATGTCGAAACCGAAGACGTCACCCTGACTCAAGTAGAACGCTTTCGCAATTATATGAAAGCGGAGCTAGTCGCCGGGGAATCGGTGACGTCAATCGAGCTGCCGTTCACTGAGACATCGGTCGAAGGAAGGATCGAAGGTCAAGTCTATCTGGATGCCAACTCTGATGGCATATTTCAGGAAGGTAGGGAGGTTCCGATTCCCGGCGTGACCATAGCCTTAACGGGGACCGACTGGTTTGGTGAACCTCTGCCGGCGCAGACGACGCTGACGGATTTCCGAGGAGCATACACATTCTACGTTTCGGAGTTCGGCGACTACGAAATCACGCAAGTGCAGCCCCGAGGTTTCGTTGATGGCTTGGATACTCCTGACACTAGCTATTCGGTGCATCGCGAAAACGATGTGATTTCGCGGAGGATTTTCCACGAACTGGGTTCGCTGAGTTCTGACCGCTCGGCAAACAATAACTTTGGCGAGGCACGCTTGAAGCCGGCACCGCCACTACCGGAT
>CAYQMZ010000764.1:0-1482 GCA_964418725.1 uncultured Pirellulaceae bacterium | reverse complement strand
CTCCTACCCGCTGTTTTCCACCCTCGCATTTCCGCTTGGCTTTGCGCAATCCCCGAGGACAACGTACAGCCTTCCGGTTTCGGAGCATGGTGCCTCGCTAAGGCTCCGCGGGGATGCCTTCTTCTATGTGCTCAACAAAGCTGGCGAGATTGTTGCTGTTCGCGACGGAACTGGATTCCTCGCGACGGAAGGTGCCGACCTTGCAGCAAAGGTAAGCAGGGAATTGGAGCAAAGCTATCGGCAAGTCCGGAGCGTCGCGGCAAATGTTGAACTCACTGGAACGGGCAAGCCCGAAGAATACTTCGTCACGTTTTTCGCAAAGCCTGGTAGCACTGCGATACGAGATCTCAGCATCGAGTTGAACGCCCCAGGCCCTGAATTGACACCCAAAATTCAAGTCGACGGGCAACAGCTTGTGCTTGTCGGCACGGCTGGTGATGACGTTATCGATGTGCAAATGGGTTTCAACGAACACGTTATTCAGGTTAATGGCATAGTCTACGTTTTTGACAGCGCCAAGATTACGGAGGTCCACGTTGGTGGCGCGCAAGGGCATGATCGAATCACGGTCAATACCGGCGGGGGCCGTAGGATTTTGCGAGCTAATGCTATCGATGGTCGCTCTACGGTTGTAACGACGGACTATTCTGTCCACACGTACAGCATGGAGGAGACTGAAATTCAGGGGCGAGGTGTGAGCCGAATTGAGCTGTACGGTTCGCAGCAGTCCGACCAGTTGGAGTCTGCACTAAATGGCGTCACGACATTGACAACTCCGAACCACGAGTACGTCGTTACTGGATTCGAACGCGTCGATGCCTACGGGCGAGGCGGGAATGATACGGCGTATCTTTACGGTTCGGAACGAGATGATACGTTTGCCGCCAGCAACGACCATGCTTGGATTCGACGATTTCAAAATCTGCGTTACGTGAAGGGTTTTGAGCGAGTCAACGCACTTGGCCGTGGTGGAAACGATAAGGCATTTTTCACGGCAAGTGCAACGCGGAATCGCTTCGTTTCGACACCTGCGTTTTCCATGGCGACGGACGAATCGGTCAAGAATGTCGCTCGCGGGTTTGCCGACGTCAGCTTCAAAGGGCAGGGGGGCAATGATGCGGTCTTCGTCTACTCGCCGGCTACGATCTCGCCAATTCGGGGGAGCAGCGTGTTTGTGGATCGTTCAGATCGAGAGGAATCTGTTTTTGACTATCGCGACTTGTTTGTCGACGCTGTGCGAGTCACTCGTCTGTAAGTTGCCGGTTGCGGCTTTCTTAGACGGAGCCTAGCTGGACAGCGCCAGCTTGTATTTTCGTCCTGTCGCAGGAACCTGGCACTGTCCAGCTAGTGTCCTAAGTCATTACTCGTTTGATTCGTAGGTCCGGTTCCTACCGGACAAACAGGCGTTGGAACGCACAATGGCCGGTAGGAACCTTGTCTTTACCCACAAGTTTGAACTTGCATTCAACACTTCACCCTCCC
>CAYQMZ010000763.1:0-4053 GCA_964418725.1 uncultured Pirellulaceae bacterium | reverse complement strand
ACGCTGGCCTCGGTTGTTGCCGTTTCTTGTTGCTCATCCGCTGTAATACCAGAGCTTACGATGTCGGCCTTTAGCTTGCGAAGTTCGTCGATGGTGAGCGTGTCGGTGCATGTGTCTTCACCTTTCCCTTCGCCGCTCTGGTCTTCACCGCTCTGTTCTTCAGCAACAACAGCCTGTTCCCCTGCACTCGCTGGTTGCGATGCAGTGGCGACAGCTTGACCTCCTTCGCCAGCGGTCTGCTGAATTTCGACTTGGATTTCGTCGCTTAGCGATTGCACATCCGCGGCGACATTCCCGAACTCCTCGTGCACTGGGGCAGTCGATTGGAGATCGACCACATCTGAAGAAGGCGTCTGGACAACGACCGGTTGTTCGACCGGCGCTGGCGGCTGTTGTGGGGCATCCAGTGAAACGTCTTGGCACGCTTCTGCTGGCTGTTCAGTGGTCGAGGTCTGCTCGGGCTGAACTGTTGCAGTTACTTCTGCCGCCGGTGCTTCCTGAACGAGTGGTTCCTGAACGAGTGGTTCCTGGACTGATGTTTCTTGAGCTGATGTCGCTTCAGCTGGTGTTTCAAGTGCAGGAGCTGACGCTGCTTGCTCGGGGGCTTCTTGAGAAACCGCTTCTTCAGATTCTGGCTGAGACGCTTCTGCCAGCCCGGCTTCTGTCTGAGCTGCGTCTATCTGTTCGACGCTAGTCTGCTCCGTTGCTTCGGTAGGTGTCTCTTCGGACACAACGTTGTCGACCGCCGGAGTCTCGGTGGTCTCCACTGCTGAAGCTGATTCAGTTTCACTCTGCTGCGTCGTGCCGCTGATGGAGAAGTTTGAGTAGTCCGTGTCGACTTCAAAGTCTTTGAGGGCTGTCGTTACTTCAAGGAAAGCTCGAACCAGTTGGTTGCTTTCGTCAAGTTCCAACGCTTTACGAAGATGCGCTTCCGCTTGCTCTGGTGTGTCACTGGTCCAGGCCAGCCACAACCAACCTGGTGCAAAGTCGGACGCTAATTCCGCAACTTGCTCGAACTGCAAACGGGCAATCATGCCCTTGCCTGCTTTTACTGCGGTCAAGCCGTCTTGGAAGGCAGCTTCGAAACTCATTTCTCTCTCCATCAATAGTTGGACCCGCAACTCTACGTCTTAAAAACGTGCAACAAAAATGAACGGGGTAATTCCCTCCTGATTTCTGCACACCGATCCCATGAGTTGACGCGCGCAACGCCACGAAGGCACAGCGCGTGATTGTGGGGTGACTCACCGCAATAGAGTGCTTCCCGCAGCGAGTGCGCGCGGGAGTGGGCGGGAGCAACAGGGAGGTAGTGTGGAGGCGAAGCGAAGAGGGAGATTCGCGTTCGGGCAAACTCTATTTCTTGACGAAACGATCGATGCCTTCTTCTCGCCAAACCTTCAGTGTCTTTTCGTCCCGAGTGTCAATCTTCACACCGATCGCATTCACGGGGTGATCGTGCTTCTGCTGAATTTGTTCCCAGTTCTTTCGAATGTGCTCTGGCAATGGCATGGCGACTAAACCTTTCGACCAATTAAGTCAGTTGTGAAACCAGTGAATCGTGTAGTAATTCTTGCAACTGCTCTGCAGTTCCACTCTTGTCACAGTCTCCGAATACGGTCAGGCCCAGCTTTTGGCTGGCGACCATCTCTTGGGCAACCCTTTGAACCTGGTCACAAGTGACCGATTCGAAGCCCTCGATAACTTCGTCTTCTGAAAGCGTACGTCCAAAATAGTGTTGTTGCGTCAATCCGCGACTCATTCGGGTATGAATTGAGTCTGAAGCGAGTTGGTGTTGGCCACGGATTTGGAGTTTCGTTCGGCGTAGCTCTTCTTCGCTAACGCCTTCATGAGCGATTTCCATCAGCTCAAATAGTGTTTTTCCCAGCGTCTGACGAAGATTTTCCGTCGCACAAGCGCCTTCCACGACCACGGTTCCGGCTGCTCGGTAGGCCTGGTACGACGAGTGGATGTCATAAACCCAGCCCAAAGATTCGCGCAACCCCAAGCAAAGCCGTGAACTCATCCCCGATCCAAGAATCGAATTCAGGGCGTGCACGCCATAACGATCGTGCGAGTTGTACGGCACCGACGGAAGCGCCAAAGCAAAATATGAATTCGACGATGAAGTGGGGATGACGTTGACTGCGGAATGAAACTCTGCAGGAACCGTTTTTCGTGATTGCTGCTGTCCGGTCAATTGCCAGAAGGCATCCTTTGCGTGCAACAACGCGTGTTCGTGATCGACCTTGCCAACCGCGGCAACCACCATTCTGCTCGGCACATAGTTGTCCCGTGCGAACTGGATCACGTGATCGCGAGTCAGCCGACTGACGTTAGGTATGTCGCCAGCCACGTGTCGGCCAAGAGGGTGATCTGGCCAAATCGAGCGTTTCAAGACCTCGTGCAATTGGCGAACGGGATCTTCCTGCTGCATCCCCAGTTCTTGGACAATGACGTCTCTCTCTCGCGCGAGAGAATCCTCATTGAATACCGAGTTGACCAACATATCGCCCAGCAGATCCCAGGCGTATGTGCAGTAGTCATCCATGATGTGGGCGTAAAGACAGGTGTAGTCTCGGCTGGTAAAAGCCCCCATCTGGCCACCAGCCTCGTCGATCATGCCAGAGATGTCTCTCGCACTACGTCGGCTGGTTCCTAAGAAGAGTGCATGCTCTAGCAGATGAGCAACACCCAGTTGATCCGACGGCTCGTCTTGTGGCCCAGCATCGACAAGAATGCCGATTGACACCGATCGAGCAGACGGAATGTGTTCCGTAATAACCGTCAGTTGATTGTCGAGGCTGGACGTCGAGTACATTTACGCTACCAAACCTTCTGCAACTCTTCAGAGAAAGCATCAATACTGTCGAGGAACGCTTTTTTCTGGTGATTTTCGACGTCGAACGTCTTTACGCAGGAAACTAGGTGCAGCACGAAGAAGTGCATGAAGTCGGCGTGAATTGACTCGTAAGTCATCTTGATGTCGAAATCGAGAATGTCATCGTTCGAACCAACAAGCGACTTCAATGGGTTCCAGCTCTTACCCTTCATCAGCTCACGCAGGCGAGCCAACTTGTCTTCTAACTGGTCAATTTCCTGCTTTGCGGCCGCGTTTTGTTCGTCTGTTGCATGTGTTTGAATGAAGTTTGACACTTCACTCAAGATGGAATCGAACTCATCAAGCTTCTGCAACTTGGGGCCATGGAAGTTAATCGACTTGAGTTTTTCGAGGTCGCGTTCCAGGCGCGTAATGTGATCTACGCACGCCAAATACAGCGCTTTGTCTTTTGCACTAACCGTACTCATCAGCCTCGCTCCCTTCTTGGTGAACACATCGATTGCGCGTTCCCCCATTGAGAGTCTAGGTCTGTTCTGTTTCTGCGCAGGCTCTGTAAGAATTTTGATAGGGAAACCGGCGGCCGGATCTTGCGGGTTGTGCCGGGGGGTACGTACCCATGAGCCAATTTCGCACGGTGTCGATGGAACAAGTTGCTCACCACCCAAGAGTGTGTAGGTCAAAACGTCGCATACAACATTGTTTTACCGCAGTTTATTCGACTTTCGCGGCTAGACGTCGTTCTGTACGTGCAACTAAGTGAGGTTTTGCAGCTAAATCCTGACCTAAACTGGTCAAAGCAAGCCGCTGTCGAACGCGACACGCAGGTGTTCAATGCAGGAGTTACAACGATGCAAACCGGTTCTCGATTGACCCGAATCCTAGCGGTCGCGGCCTTCACCGCCTTTCTCGCATTCTTAGGTTTCGCTACATCGCCAAAGGGTAGTACTCAAACGAACGAGGCGAATGAGTACCGGGCACTGGCACAAGTCCGTGCTGCGACAGCTACAGCTGAACCACCCAAAGTGAGTGAGGTTTCCGCGACTTCGACGAAAACCAAACCGAAGTTCACGATGCCGGTGCGGCGAAGAACTGCATTCAGCGAAGACACGACAACACAGCCAGAAGAATCAGACACATCGACGCAGGGTGATGTCGATGCCACGCCGACAGAGGAACTAGACGTCGCACCGATACGACAGGTCGAAACGGTATCG
>CAYQMZ010000762.1:904-4055 GCA_964418725.1 uncultured Pirellulaceae bacterium | reverse complement strand
TTTCGCACAGGTCGAAGACTTCGATTCCATCAAGCTATACACGCTCAAGAATCGTCGTGGCGTGACGGTGAAAGTCACTAACTACGGCGCGATCATTCAGTCCATCGTTGTGCACGATCGAAACGGAAAATTGGCCGATGTGGCTCTGGGCTACAATCGTGTCGAGGACTACATGAATGCCGTCGATAAACCATACTTCGGTGCGATCGTCGGACGTTACGGCAATCGAATTGCGGGTGGCAAGTTCAAGCTAGACGGCGAAGAGTATTCGCTGGCGACCAACAACGCCCCAAACCACCTCCATGGCGGAACGATTGGTTTTGACAAAGTGGTTTGGGACGTCCAATCAGCAGACTCCAAGCACATCGTCCTGAAGTACCTCGCGAAAGATAAAGAAGAGGGCTACCCCGGAAACCTCAACATCACGGTCACCTACACGCTGGATGACGAAAATGCCGTAACCGTCGACTACCTGGCCACAACGGACAAGGCCACACCGGTGAACCTAACGCAGCACACGTATTTCAACCTAAAGGGTGAAGGCAACGGCGATATTCTTGGCCATGAACTGATGCTGAATGCATCCAAATTCACGCCCGTTGATTCGACGCTAATTCCGACGGGAGAAACTCCGCCGGTCGCTGGAACTCCGCTTGATTTCACCAAGAGCAAGGTGATCGGCAAAGACATTAACCAAGCCCATGAGCAGTTGGAATTCGGGCTTGGATTTGACCACAACTGGGTGCTCAACAAACCGAAACAATCAGGCAAGCTAACCCTAGCAGCGAAAGTCCATGAGCCGACCAGCGGCCGCACACTTGAAGTCCATACCACTGAACCCGGTATCCAGTTTTACTGCGGCAACTTCTTGGACGGTCGACTCACCGGAAAGTCAGGTAAGCCCTACGTCCACCGAGGTGGTTTTTGCTTGGAAACACAACACTATCCTGACAGCCCAAACCAACCGAACTTCCCATCGACGATCTTGCGGCCAGGGAAGACGCATCAGTCACAAACGGTTATGAAGTTCGGCGTTCGTTAATCAGCAACAGCCAGTGAAGCTATTCGCGTTCGAACACTCGCAGCAGTATGTTGCCGACGACCTGGAGCGAGAAACCGCCGACTACAGCGGCTCCAACGACTGCTAAGAAGGGTACAAAGTATTCCATGATTGGTGGCCCGTGGGTTCGCGGATACTTCCGCAGTAACGAATTTATTAGTAGCTTCGCACGCCGAACAAAGTCCGACTCACGATTGCCTTTTGTTGAGAGCCTACAAACATCGCGGCTCTCCTTGCCCGCCGATGCTAAAGCAAAGGGTGTTCCATTCAGGCTTCCAACCGCGATCCGGGCGGAAAAGCACTGACTACTCATCCAGTGTGCCGCAGACTTCGTCACCCAATGCGCGATTGCCGGGCAGCAATCAAAGAAGTGACGTCACTCGACCGTAAAGGTTCACAGAAACCGTTGAGTGGCGGCAAGCGCGAACCGCTGGTTTGCGCAAATCAATGGCACATGCCTCAGTTTCGCGTGCATGCTGCGGGACACCAGCAAAAGCCAAGCAATCGCTAACCTCGCCGCAGCCCCACTTACACCATCACCCCGAAAGTCATTCGGCGATATATCGCGTGCCTAGGACGTGGCGATCAGTTAGCCCCCGAGCGGCTCGCGAATCGAGCGAAGGCGGCCCCAAGATTCTTCGCGATGTCTTCTGCCGACAACGCCAACTCATGACCGACGACCTCTTTGGCAATATCCCCCGCGATGCCGTGAACGTGCACTCCCAGCGACGCAGCCTCGAGCGGTGCGTAACCTTGCCCCAGCAGCGCCGTGATGATGCCCGTCAAAACGTCACCGGATCCCCCCGTGGCCATTCCTGGGTTACCCGTTGTGTTTTGAAAATGCTGCGAGCCATCAGTCACCAGAGTGCGGTGACCTTTAAGCACAACGACAAGGTCGTTCTCGAATGCTAACGCTTTAGCCACATCAACGCACTCAACGGCCGAGAGTTCCGGCCTGCCTACCAAACGTCGAAATTCGCCGACATGCGGCGTCAGAATTCTAGGTCCGCCTGCATCAGCGAGCGACACACCGTCAGCGTGAGCCAGGGCATTCAGTGCGTCGGCATCCACAACAAGCGGCGTCGGCACCTTTACATAGAGCTGCTGAACAACGTGACGAACCTCCTTCGATTGTCCAAGTCCAGGCCCGACCCCAACGCTGTCGGACGAAATGCAACGCTCAAGCAGATCCTCAAACTGCGATTGGGACGGGCACATTGTGCCTTGGGCATCGTCAGGAATTGGCACCGTCATGTAGCACGGGTTATACGTAGCGACCGTCGCTAAGCAACTCTCTGGAACCGCCACTGAAACCAAACCGGCGCCGGCTTTCACGGTGCTAAAACCCGAGAGACAGGCGGCTCCTGACATGCCCCGAGAGCCAGCAATAATCAACGCGCGTCCAAAGTCGCCCTTGTGCGAGTCCGGTGGTCGCGACTTTAAAGAAGGTACGTCCATCGACGTGTCCCGTTTAGATGATGGGCCGCTGCTTCAGCGTTTCAGCAACTCCGTCCCGTTTTCCAACGGACGATTAGTCTTGTTGTGCTGGCAAAAGACGACGCAGTTCGCTGACGCCAAAATCAATCTTGGCTGCTTCTAACGCGGCAACAGTTTTGGGATCTGGCTTGAAAGACCCAGGTCGGTGACCTTGGCCAATCATCACTGGCGTCCAGCCGTACTTATTCTTGTGATCCCACACAGCAGGATTGGCTCCCTTTGCCGCTAGGTAGCTGACCACCTTCGGATAGCATCGATAGGCGGCCCCATGCATGGCCGTTTCTTTGTTCTTATCCTGAGCGTTCACGTCTAGCCCAATCGCTAACAGGTACTCGAGCGTCTCCAGGACTTCTGGTTCCAAACCCGCTTCCTCGCCCACGGCGCGAACGCCAATACCAGCGGCTGCCATGACTGGCGTTGCACCATCCACGTTGTTAATGGTGGGGTCAGCCCCGACCTCAACCAGCAGTTTCAGGTACTCCAAATCGGCAGTCTTGGAAGCCAACAAAAATGGAGTAGCTCCCTCTTTGTTCAACACGCCTTTCCCGGACCTGCCCTTTTCCAACCGGAGATTCACATCTGCACCGGCCGCGA
>CAYQMZ010000762.1:0-851 GCA_964418725.1 uncultured Pirellulaceae bacterium | reverse complement strand
CTTTCGAACTGAACAGAGCGCATGCAGTGGTGCATAACCGCTGCGCTGGTCGTTTGGATCGGCACCCTCTTTGACCAAGAGCATTGCCAGTTCGAAATGACCGCTTTCGACCGCCAACGTGAGCGCAGTCGAGCCGGATCGAGGCACGCGTGCGCCGGACTTTTTCGGTTTCATCGGAGCAGTGACGTCAACGCCGGCCTGAATTAGTCGCCTAACGACATCTATACGTCCCTGCCGAGCAGCGAAGGTCATCGCGGTGAAGGCTGATTTGCTGGCCTGATTCAGGTCAGCCCCAGCTTCCACCAACAAATCAACCGCTGCTGTATTACCGGCGGCTGCCGCCCACATCAGTGCGGTTTGCCCCTGTCGTTCCTCCGCATTCAAGTCCGCGCCGTGATGGATCAACAACTCCATCACTTTCACGTCGCCGTTTTGCGCAGCGGTCATCAGTGGCGTTTCCCCACCGGGGAGCGTTTGGTTTGGATCCGCCCGGTGAGCCAATAGAAGCTTGGCCAAGTCAACTCGCTGCAAGCGACAGGCAATCGCCAACGGCGTTATCTCGTAGTTGTTTTCGGCATCCACTTCCGCGCCCGAAGCGAGTAGGGACTCCGCCGCTTTTAGCTCACCGTGGTACGTCGCCCAGTGCAATGCCGACATGCCGTCAGGCTGCCGAATCTTTACATCCACGGACTGATCAATGAACTGCGACACCTTTTGCCACTGCTCCTGTTCCGCGGCGTCAGCCACCGAGCTCGCGTTTTCAGCTGCATCTAGAACCGGCATCCAAGGCGTCATGACGACGAGACAACAGAACAATGCCCAACCAACGTTCCGTCTCTGCAGAGGAAGAA
>CAYQMZ010000761.1:0-4055 GCA_964418725.1 uncultured Pirellulaceae bacterium | reverse complement strand
GACAGACGGTGCCTGTTTGGTTGCCAGCGCCGTCATCTTCTTCAGCAAGGTGTTGTGCTGAGGGTCGGCGTATGGTGCACGGCCGGTCAGCAGTTTGAAGAGCGTGGCGCCCAGGCCGTAGACATCCGTGCGTTGATCCACCGCATGGCTGTCGATGCCTTGCTCTGGAGACATGTAGTCAAGGGTGCCCATCAGCGTGCCCACTGTCGTCAGCTCGGCTCGGTCTTGCAAGTGTTCATCGCCAAACAATGCCAAGCCAAGATCCAAGATCTTGAGTTGGGCATGCGTGTCGCCACGGCGTGGTCTTGCGATCATCAAATTCGATGGCTTGATGTCGCGATGCACGAGTCCGTTTTCATGCGCGTAGTGCAGGCCGATCGCGGTAAGGCGTGCGAGTTCACATGCGTCCGCGATGGGAAGTGTGCCGAGCCGATTCACTAGACGAGACAGATCTAGACCGTCGACGAATTCCATCGCCAAGAAGTGCTGGCCGTTGTCTTCTCCCGCATCATTCGCTCGAACAATGTTGGGGTGGTCGAGACCGCCGATGGCTTCCATTTCTCGTTCAAAACGCGAGACGGCCGACGCACTTGCCCAACGAGCGGCTGGAAGGATCTTTAAGGCAACGGTTCGCTTGAGCTTTGTGTGCGTTGCAAGGTAGACGTGTCCCATGCCACCGAGCCCTAACTGAGCCTTCAGTTGGTACGGTCCAATCTGGGCGGGGGAATCGCCATGTTTCGAGATATCAGACGAGGGTTGCGTGCCCTTTTTGGCGGACAGCCCAGAGAGCCAACGGTTCATGCCCAAACGCAAGGCAGCCTCTTGTAGTTCCGGTTCGTCAACCTGAGCCAAGCGAATTCTCTCGACAAACGTATTGCTGTCATCTGTGATCGCGCACACGGTTTCTTGGCAAGGAGTACATTGGTCGACATGCGCGGCGATTCGGTCAAGTAGGGCGGCATCAAGATCTCCCTCAACGAATTTGGCCAGTTCGGGCTTGGGTACGCATTGTTCTGTTGGCATGCTTTCGTTCTCCGGGATTTCTTGACTGGATTGGCTCCACAAGCTCTACGAAATCGTTGGACACAAAAATTCTCGCCCGTTGTTTTTGAGGTGCAGAAAGTCCCAGTGCAGAGTATGCCTGCGCGTTTCCTGGCTGATTCGGGGCCGAAGCTTGTCGTCAAGCGACGTGGTGAACATTATGCTTGTCAGGCAGCAGCAGACGCCAATAGCGAGAGAATTAGATGCTTCGCCTGTTTATAGATCAATTGGCATCTGACGTCCCCGCCGATGCATCTGAACCTCTCCGAAGCCGAATGAAGGCTTTTGAGTGCGTGTTCTTGGTGTTGCTGGTTGCTGCATCTGCGAAGTTGTGGCACAAGCCCGTCGAGGAGTACCCGCAAGTTCCACTTGTGGAGTTGGGGATGCGTATTCCCGAATCGTTTGGAACGCTCGGCATCATAGGTCTGTTGGTCTCGTCCTGTATCGCCGCATCTAGCCGAGCGAGCCTGCGTCGATTTGGTGCTTTCTCTTTTTGTTTGTGTGCAGGCGCATTGGTCGCCAGTGACCAGCATCGATTGCAGCCGTGGCTCTATCAACTCGTGCTTCTTAACTGCTTCACCTTGTTGCTCAGTGATCGCTGGTATCTCGTCGCCTCCAGGTTGCTGTTGGTCAGTATCTATCTGTTCTCTGCTGTGAGCAAACTGGATCATGTGTTTCTTCAGACGCTAGGTCAGCAATTCGCCGCTCAGTTCGGCGATTTCGTCGGATTCGAACTCGAAGGGCTGAACTCTGGCTCTCGCATGTACGTCGCATCGTTTTTTCCCGTTTGCGAGTTGCTTCTCGGGATCGGGCTTTGGCTACGGTGGACTAGGAAGCTGGCCGGATACTTAGCAGTTGCCATGCATGTCGCTTTGGTCGCGATTCTCGGTCCGGTCGGACTGGATCATCACCTGGCCGTGCTCGTTTGGAATGCCTTTTTTATCGTCCAGGTTTGGTTGCTGTTCGTTCGGCAATCGCATACGCCGATAGGCGAACACAACGAACACTGGTTGCGTATTGGCTTGCCTGAATTCGCTTGTTGCGTACTTGTGCTACTTCCGTTACTGGAGCCGTTTGGGATGATGGATCATTGGCCCGCGTGGCAGTTGTACGCCCCCAGGAACAGCCGCGTGACGTGCAGCGTGTTAGAAAACCGGGTCGATCATTTGCCTGAAGAGATTAGGCAGCATCTGGTGGAGGATAGGGAGTCATTTTCGCCATGGCAGCGGCTTGATATTGATGCATGGTCGCTTCAGAGTGTCGGCGTCCCTATTTATCCGCAGGCCCGATTTCAGCTCGGCGTTTGTTTGAATGTGGCCGAGCGATTTGATTTAGGCGGCGGCATTCGTGTTGAGCTTCATTCGCCCGCGGACCGTTGGACTGGCAAGCGAGAAACGCAGACGCTGAGAGGCGTGGAAGAAGTGGCGGAAGCTTCACGCAATGCGTTTCGCCTGAATGCGATACCTAGACCGCTTGAGAAACCATGACTCCTGGTGGCTGACTTATTGAGAAGCCAATGCCACCAGTTGAGTCGTTGGACTGAGAGCTTCTAACGCATCAGTTGCGCACGCGCGGAGGCTTCGGTAGGTATTGAGTTCGTCGCACCGGTCATGGTTTCGTCTCCGCCAAACGCGGCCTTGTAACCCTTTTCGCTGTTCGCGATCAGTGTGTTGCCCTGTGCAATTAAGCCCTCTGCTTCAGTCCGCGTCTGCTGTGACTCAAGCTGAAGCTTCTCACTTTTCGAGAGCAACTTTTGCCCCTTCTCCAGCATTTGCTGACCTTGGTTCCAAGTCTTGCCAAGCGTCTTTGTCTGCTTTGACTGACTGAGCATTTGCTCGCCGGGTGTGGAAGGCGAGTTGTTTGGCATGATCGACTTCACCATCGAGCAGCCGGTCGTTAGGCTGACAAGTAGTAGCAGAGAGAACAGCAGTTTCATCACACAATCCAAGACGGAGAAAAGTTACTTTGGACTTATCGGCTTGGTCGATGCCTTACTTCAGTTGCAGGCACGGACACGAGAGCTTGTGCTGCTATCGCTGCTGCTTGCGCGCTTCGAAGACGCAGGTTTTCAGCATCTGGCGCGGTTGGCTGCTTGCTTCGTCGCTAGCGGTCAATGCTATACGTTGTCGATAGGTAATTTGGTAGCATTCGGAGTCGATCACTGGTTCGCACGTTTCTATGACGCTAAACACACTCCTCGTCGCCGTGTGCCTGCTCTGTGTTGGCGGCTGCGCAACAATTCGGCGGTTCAATCCGATTGCTTCGAATACCTTGGAAGCGAGGCAGTTGACGCAGGAAGCGCAGACGGCAATCCACGGTGCGTCGTGGGATGAGGCGGAAGCAAAGTTGATTTCCGCAATCGAAAAGTGCCCGGAGGACAATAACGCAAGGTCTGTCCTTGCTGAGGTCCTTTGGGAGCGTGGCGCCCACTCAGCCGCCGTCGAACAGAAGACTCACGCAATCGATTTGTCCGGTCGCGACGATCCGTTGGAACTAACGGAGCTCGGCCAGATGGAGTTTTCGACGGGCTCATTCGAGCAAGCCCTGGTGCATGCCAACAAGGCGATCGCATTGGATAACTCTCTCGCCGAAGCCTGGACCTTGCGAGGTTTTGTGCTTCGGGCTCAAGGGAAACCTCAGGAAGCATTGAACGCGTTCTTCCGCTCGCTATCTATCCACAGTCGATGTCCACGGTCGCGGATCGAGATTGCGCGTATCTATCAAGACACGAATCAGCCTCAACGTGCTTTGGCGATTCTGCAGTCCGTCGCGAGAAGCAGCGAAGACGAGTGTCCGTTCTTCAGCGACGTCTGTTTCCTGCGGGGAGTCTTGCTGAGTGAACTGGGACGACCGGTTGATTCAATCGAAGCGCTGCAAATGGCGAGTGAGCACGGATGCCAAGCAGCGGATCTTCCTCTTCGGTTGGCAGAGGCTCAATATGCGGCCGGTCAGCAATTGAAGGCGAGAGCCACCCTGGCGGAATCCGAGAGTACGGCGGTGGACGAATTGAAAGT
>CAYQMZ010000760.1:0-4059 GCA_964418725.1 uncultured Pirellulaceae bacterium | reverse complement strand
AGGAATGTGAGTTTCTCGAGCACCTCCTGCTGCAGGAAGTCGACGACGATCCTCAGATGGGAGAACGACTATTGGTGAAGCGTACCAACGGCCAACCCATCGGCTACCTTGGCATCGAGAACTCCCAACAGATCCTGGGCAATGCTGATCGAGGGCTTACCCATGTCACTTTGCTGCATTCGCAACCGGCAGCCACGCCAATATCCGTCGCGATCATTCTCTGCCCGGCAGGCTGCACCTCCGAGGACTGCCAGCGTTACATTGCAGACAACTTTCAAGAGCAGCTGCTGCGGTCCAACAACTGACACGGGCCGTCGATGATGTAACGGACCAACGGCTGACCTTCCACGGTCTGTGAGGCCTCCAAGTTTTCGACGGTGCAGCGAGCTCTAACGGATTCTCCGCTCCGAAATACGCCCTCGTAGACAACTGAATAATCAACCAACTGGTTGCCCGCCTTGTCGCGGTAGATGGCCGGAAAACACAGAGACCACGAATCGTCGGCGATTTCGAATTCAACCTCTTGTTTCATCTCGCTGCTTGCATGCCCACCTACGGCAGGACGAGGCATCTTCAACATTTCCGCGGCGGTCAGCACGGTGCGAAGACTGAAAAACCGACCGCGAAATTCCCCCATGTGACGCTTGCGATCCAGCAGCGCAGGCCAGTCGGCAACCTTCAGCGAATAGGGAGCCGTCATCAGCAGCGGATCTGGCCGCGAGAATTCTCCTTTGTACAGACTCTCGCCTGCCGCCAACAACTGTTGTGTGTATCTGGGCCCGAACACGACCAGGTCGATATCCGATTGCTCATGGCCTTCGCCCCACAACAGCGAATCGGTAATCCCAAATTCATTGATATCAATCCCGGTTTCCACGCTTAGTGCTGCTGCCAAATCTAACGCTTCACAGTGCAATCGACACAGCGCAGTCCGAGGTTGAGCACATAGGTCTCGCCATCGCTCCTGCGGATAAAACACTTCGCTTACGAGATGACGTGGTACGTGAATGTAATCGCCAACAAACTCGGGATGGTTTGATTTCAACCACTCTCGTGCTGCCGCGTAACCCTGCTTCCACTTCACATCCCCAACGTATTTCAGACTGCAGTAAAGGCTCTCTTCCGGATGGTCGTAGCCAGTGATGTTGAACAGCATTCCTTTCGCTCGAACGTATGTCTTGTCTATCAACTTCGAATCCGACACAACCTGCCCCCTGTCCTTCTCAATTCAACAGTAATGATCGCAAGTACTTCAAGCGCGAAACGGCCGCTATGAACTCTTCACTATGACTCTTCGCTATGTCGCCTTAAGAATTCCTTCGGATTTGAAATCGCATTCCAAACCGCCAGCGCAGCCGTCGCGTCCTCAACAACTTCCGCCAACCCGATCCATGTCGCGAATCTTTGATAGAGCAACTGGGGCGTCGCCTGGGCGTCACGCATTGACTTCAAACTGATTGCTCCATCCGATTTGGCAAGCTTCTCCCCTTCCCCGTCAAGCACCAGCGGGTGGTGAAAGAACTCAGCCTGCAAGAACTTGTCATCGCCCAGTTTGGAAGCCAGCATTCGCTGCGCTGCTGTTGACTCCAGCAGGTCTTCCCCTCGCACGATGTGGTTGATTCGAAAATGACAATCGTCGACAAGCGAAGCCAACTGATACGCGGGCAGCCCGCCTTTACGGCGTACAACAACGTCCCTCAACGACTTGTCCAGCAGCACAGCGTGCTGTCGCCCGTCCGCATCACACCAGTTCACTGATTCGTCCGGCGTCGGGACGCGCCACGCGATATCTGCGTCTTCAAAACTGGTGCCCGCGGAACGACATGCTGGTGGATGAAAACCATCGCTGGTCTGTCTTACGCTGGCACGTGTGCATGCACAGGGAAAGCACTGATCGGAATCCCGAAGCCTAAAAAGCGCCGCCTCGTAGAGATCGATTCGATGTCGCTGCGAGAATTCAGTTTCAAAGCTCGTCGGCCCGCTGGGGCCTTCGTCGTAGTCTAAGCCCAGCCACTCTAGACTGGCGAAGATATCTTCAACAAACTCGGGACGCTTTCGAGCAGCGTCTAAATCATCAATCCGCAAAACGATCTGGCCACCAGCACGTCGCACCATCAGCCAAGTCATGATGAACGAATATGCATTGCCCTCGTGAAGATAACCGCTTGGCGTAGGCGCAAATCGTGAACGCAGTTGCATATGGCAGCCTAGGAAAGGTTTACGGCTTACGAAGACTCAACTGCCGGTGCAATTGGAGGTAACAGCAGATCTTAACGGAATTCACGGCATCAGACAGTCGACGAATCCTATGTCGTGATGTTGCGAGTCACTCATAGGGAACAGAGATGGGGAAACAGTCGTCTCGAATACCGCTGCTATGGCCGTTCGTGGCGATCCTTCTCGCGACGGGTGTCCTGCGAGTCACAGATTTGGACAGCGCGGTATGCCGACAGTTTTTTGGTGGCGATGGCCACTGGCCGCTCCTTAATGAACAACCCTATCTGTTTTTCTACGAGTATGGACCACTGCCCGGTTACGCCATCGGTATAGCGGGCTTCAGCGTTTGGCTCGCTACCCTTCGCTTTAACCACGATCTCGCGAGACGAGGTTTCTTTTGTGGGATGCTGGTATTGCTTGGCCCCGGCTTGATCGTTAACGGGATCCTCAAGCCCAACGTACAGAGGCCGCGGCCGTGTCAATCGGCCCAGTTCGCTGGAGTCGGGTGCAATGACGCCCGTTTGCTTGACTCTGATTTGCTGGCGTCCCATGACTTGGGCGAACAACAACCGATCTCCTACAAGTCGTTCCCGAGCGGCCATGCGTCGATGGGTTTTGCGACGTTGGCTATTCCATTCCTGCTTCGACGGCGGAGAAAACTGTTCCTCGCTTCCCTCAGCCTCAGCGTTTCCTGGGGTCTCTGCGTTGGAATAAGTCGAGTGATTCAGGGGCGACATTACCCTAGCGACGTACTGTGGTCCGCAGGCATTGTTTACGTGTTGGCAGTGAGTCTTTACTACCTATGCGGTCTCGAACAGACGGCTCCCATCACTCTGCCACGACTGCTCCGCTCCAACTCGCGAAAGCGCAAGCAGTCTTCGACCGCAAGATCGGCCGGGCCCCAGCCGACGGTTGTCAGATTCCCAACATTGCAACACCACCGCCCAACGCGCGGCTACTCACTGGCAGGATCTGCCAAGGTCGCCTGACAACCAACGCAATGTATCAAGAGTGTGTTCCGTCACAATCAATTGAACGAAATCACTCGGCGTTGACCGTAGCAGCAACCTATTCAACCACTGTTCAATGCCCATCCACCTTCTTCAACGCTACGTTTTTTGGGAAACGACCAAAGTGTTCGTGATGGCTATGACCATAGCCACCTTGATCATGACACTCTGTGTTGGCGTGAACGAGGGAATCCGACGAGACATTCCCTACAGCGTCACGATGCGTATCATGCCGTTTGTGATTCCTGAAACGCTGCGAATCACTGTGCCGGCGTCTCTGTTATTCAGTGTCTGCACAGTATTCGGTCGCATGTCGACGGACCAAGAACTGACCGCGACAAAGGCACTGGGGATCCATCTCATTCACTTGCTGATGCCGACTTTCGTACTCGGCTTCATCGTCAGCCTTGGCACATTCGTGTTGTACGAAGTGTGCGCGACATGGGCTCGACCCAATTTGAAACGCACGCTCGTCACGTCCGTGGATGACATCGCCTACCAGACCTTGAGATCAAAAGGTGTCCTGACGACGAAGGACGCCTTCATCGCCGTAAAAGGCGTCCACGGACGGTCATTGATCTCACCACGACTAGAAATCTCGGGGCGCAATTCGTTGCCGGTATCGGTCGTGGCTAACTCAGCCACCCTGTCAGAAGTCGGCGAATCGGGAATGCTCCGTTTCGAATGTAAACAGCTTGACTTGCGACAAGACGGAATCGAAGCCAGCGTTCCAGGGTCAACCACTTACGACCTGCCTTTCGCGGATCCAGATCACAAAGCTCTGGATCAATACTCACCGGCAGAACTACCGGCGAGCTCGATAGATGGACAG
>CAYQMZ010000759.1:0-4069 GCA_964418725.1 uncultured Pirellulaceae bacterium | reverse complement strand
CGCAGGTGCTGGCGTTGTGCACTGCTTTGGTCGCCAGCCGCAAGAAAAAAGCGTAGACGTTTATTCGGTCGGCGCACCAATTGCTTTGACTCGATTTCTATTTCCCCCAGTCACTAAAGTCGGCCAACTCAAAGGCGATGGACCAATGGACCACCTCGATTTCGGCGTGACTTCTTCCTCAAACGATTACAATTCGTCTGTCGGGAAACCATGTCCAATTCGACTTCACTGTGCGGGCAACGATGCGCAAAGCCAATCAAGAAGATGGGGGCGAGAAGGAAGGCGTGGTATCTGATCATTCATTGCTGCATAGGTTTCGAGATGGGGAGCAGGATGCAGCGACGCAGTTGTACCTGCGGTATAGCTCGCGGTTGCAATCGTGGGCGACTAGGCAGACTTCGTCTGCGTTCGTGACTCGGTTTGACGAAGAAGATGTCGTTCAGTCGGTCTTTCGCACACTGTTTCGACGCGTAGCGGAAGGGTTGTACGATGTTCCGCCCGGTGAGGAGCTGTGGCAACTGCTGCTGGTCATCGCGCTGAACAAGATTCGTCGGCTGGCCACGTTTCATCGCGCTCAGAAGCGAAGCGTTGATAAGACATTCGGCTCTGATGTTCTTGAAACGGCTCGGTTTCGCAATCAGTCGGAAGACGAAACTTCCATGCGGATCCTGCGATTCGTGTTGGATGATTTGTTGTCGAGCTTGCCAGAAACGCACCGACAAATCGTTCGCCTGAGAATCGATGGTCATAAAACGAATGAGATCGCCGAACAAACCGGCCGGTCCAGTCGAACCGTCGAACGTGTGCTTAAAGGATTTCGCCAAAAACTCAGCGGTCTACTCGATGTCGGATCCGATCTGTCCAACTGATTCTTCGGTCACCAAGAGTGCCGATCCTAGCCAGAACCTTGACGACATCGTCGAAGCGTTCGAGTTAGCAATCAATCAGCATGAGCTGACCGACGTACGGAGTTTTCTCCCTGGCGAGAGTCACGCGGAGTACGAAGAGATTGTGACCGAGCTGCTGTGCATTGATTTGGAGTGGCGATTCAAGAGTGGCCGGCCCAAATCGATTCGCGAGTATCAGGCAGAATTCCCCGACGTCTTCGCCCGCATGCCGCTTCTGGATAGGCTGGCCTATGAGGAATATCGGCTGCGAGCTACCAGTGGTGAAGTCGTGCGTCCGCAACTCTATCGTAAGCAATTTGGGATTCGAACCGACCATTGGCCAATCGTTGGAGCTGTTGGAGTAACTGGACAACTCAGCGGTCATGCTGTTTCCGACGGCGTTGCTGACGAGATGAATCGCATCGTCAGTGTGACTCGCAAGCTTCCGGAAATTGGCGAACAATTCCTGGGGTTCGAAATCGTCGAGGAACTCGGGAAGTGCCGCTTTGGCCGTGTCTATTTGGCTCGGCAAAAAGAACTGGCGGATCGAAACATCGTCATTAAACTCACGACGAATCTGTGGTCCGAGTCGGACCGCTTGGCCCGACTGCAGCACACGAACATTGTTCCGATTTATTCAGTGCACCAAGATGCCGGACTGCAGGCTGTTTGCATGCCGTTCCTGGGCCGACGGACGCTGCGTGATTTCATCAAGACCGTGGCAAAGCCTCGTGCAGGCCAAAAAACAGGTGCGTCCTGCGACAGCCACTCAATCGTTGACTCCTGGATTCGATCGCAACGCCGTGATTCGGATGGTTTGCCGGACGATGACTCGAGCGACGGTGCCAATAGCCAGACGAATTGCCCGCAGCGGAAAGTCGAGTTCCTGAGTCGGCTCACTTACGAGCAGCTTTGTGTGTGGATCGTTTCGAACATTGCCAACGGTTTGGCTCAGGCACACGACCGAGGCATCTGCCATCGTGATCTGAAGCCGGAGAACATCCTGCTGACGGATGACTTCCAACCGCTGATCTTGGATTTTAATCTTTCGGATGACGTGATGTCGGGTGGCAGGAAGTCACTGCTGGTTGGCGGAACGTTGCCGTACATGGCACCGGAACATCTCCGTGCCGTTGTTGCCGAGGGTACGGTCGACGAGCGCAGCGATCTGTACTCGCTTGGCGTGATCCTCTTCGAACTGCTGTGCGGCGAGTTACCCTTTCCAACACAGAGCGGATCGATCATTGGCAATCTCAGCTACTTGATTAGCAACAGAGCCAGGTCGGCACCATCGACGTGTGCGGTTGATCCTCAGCTTACCGTTGATGTCGACTCGATCGTGCAACGATGTTTGGCTGGCGATCCTCGATCTCGCTATCAGTCGGTTGCCGAATTGCAGCAAGATCTCGATGCTCATCTGCACGACCGTCCGCTGGCGTTCGCTCCAAACAGATCGTATGGCTTGCGCTTTCGCAAATGGGCCAGACGCCACCCACGCGTGACATCATCGGGAGGTGTCGCCCTGATGGCATCGGTGCTAGTTGCCGCGTTGTGCATCATGGTGGTTGCTCGAGGAACGTGGATTGCGAAAACGGAAGCATCGATGGCGTTTTCGACATTCCAGAAAAATGTTGAACAGACGAGTTCAGCGTTGTGGTTGTTGCCTGGGAGTGCGCAGCACGCGGCGAACGTAGACCAAGCCAATGCGGCGTTGTCGACTTACAATGTCGCCAGTGATTCTTGGTGGCGTGGCGAATCGGTTCAACGCTTGAGCGAACCAGAGCAACGCCAACTGTTGGAGTCTGTACAGAGGCTCCAGTTCCTTTTGGCTGATTCGGCTTTTCGAAAAAGTCAGAGCATCCAAGACGCTAGCGAACGTGCCGAGTGTCTCGCGGAGGCGAAGCGATACAACCTGGCTGCACAGTCAACGGGTAAGCGGCTGGGCACGCAGGCCCGTGCGGTGCTATTGCAATCTGCAGAAATATCGCTCGCAGAAGGTGATCAAGGCCTAGCAGAATCTTGCAAAGTCTTGGCTCAAAAGGCCACGCGTTCGGACGCGAATTCTCGATTGATGCTTGCGATTCAGGCCATGCGAGCTTTTGATTACCCACAGGCACTGCAGATTTTGCAGCAACTGAACGAAGAATCGCCGGGGCGTTTCTTGCTTTGGATGTTACAGGGGAGATGCCACGATGGTTTGCTGCGATGGAGTGAGGCGGAAGCCTGTTACAGTGCATCCATCGCGTTGCAACCTGAAAACCATATGGGCTATCTGATGCGTGGGGTGGCGCGGATGCACGCCAAACGGTCTGCAGATGCGATTGAAGACTTCGATCACGTTCTTGAATTACAGCCCAAGCTCACCGCAGCGTTGGTCAATCGTGCCATCGCCTGTCTGGCTTGCAATCGTGGCGACGTAGCGCTCGCTGACCTAACGCAAGCTATTCGATTTGGCCGCGACGACGCACTTGTCTATTTTCTTCGATCTCATGTGCACGAGAGTCTGGGCAACACTGCCAAGTCGAAAGCCGATCAGCAACTGGCAATGCAGCGTCAGCCGGTTACAGCGCTGGGCTGGACGCAACGCAGTTTGGTCACTCGCCATGCGGACCCTCAGCAGGCACTTCGTGAGCTTGATCAAGCGTTGGCAATCAATCCGCACGCGTCTCTAGCAATTCAAAACAAGGCGGCGTTGTTGTCTCAATTGGGGCAGAATGAAGCTGCGATGAAGTGTCTTTCCAGGCTGATCGAACTCGTTCCCGCGAGGGCGGCAGCGTATCTGGCTCGAGGCCTCGTGAAGGCAAAGCTTGGGCAACGCGAGGCAGCGATTGCGGATGGAAAGCGAGGACTGAAGTTGGATTCTTCGGCGGATCGGCAGTATCAAATGGCTCGGATCTATGCGGCAGCGTCGACGACTGGAAAAGTCGAAGACCTGCGGCGTTCAGCGGCACTTGTCAATTCGGCGTTAGCCAGCCGACCAAGACTGGTTACCGTTATCGAGGGTGATCAGGAGTTAGTGAAAGTGCTGGAGCGACCTGAAGTACATGCCGTGGTATTGACGGCGAAGTCCTTAATTGCCGAATAGTGGTGTAGGCGGCTTCCAGCCGATCGCGGTGCTGGCTCGTCTCGATGAGTTCCGTGAGAAGACCTCACGGGCATAGAGTCCCCGGCCTCTTTGATGC
>CAYQMZ010000758.1:0-4072 GCA_964418725.1 uncultured Pirellulaceae bacterium | reverse complement strand
CGGCAAGCCTTGGCCGACTAAAGTTATCAAGTCGAATCGCTTCGCTGTTAGTTGACGAGGTACCGAAATTATCTGGACTTGCCGAAAAACTAGCGAATACACCTGGGGCGTTTACCTACATGCTCAAGCTGGGCCCCGACATGGCACCGGCTGCGCGGATTCTCGCGGAGCAAATCCCGACGAACATTGGCAGCGGCGCCCTCGATCAAACCAAGCTCAACCGCCAAATCGACCACATTCAGTTGGTCACCCAACTTCCATCGGTCGAACCGAAATCCGTCAACCGTCTTGCGGAACTGCTGTTATCGATTCGCAAGAGAGGATCATCAGACCCGCAACTGAGCCGGCTCCGGCAGACCGCCGCACGGGCCCTGGCGAAGCTCGCAGGACAGCAACCGATGAAAGAGAAAATTCGCGAGACACTCGAGGCCGAAGTCACCCACTGGAATGAAGTACGGTCAAGCCTAGCCAATCACCTTGAAGTGGCACAAACAGAACTAGCAGGCTTGTCACAGGGATCAGCCACCGACAGGGCGATCATTGAAGAGGCTCGCCAATTTTCTGTGCTTCAACTCAAGGCTAACAGCGAAACCATTGACGAAATCGAAGCAGCTTTGCAGACTTCGTCGGAATAGTGTGAAAGCTGCCGCAGTTACATCAAGTCAGCAAACTCGCTCCGCAAACGCTGCATCACGCGTGAGCGAGCTTTGTAGACGGCCCACTTCGAGATCCCCAACTCTACCGCAACGTCGGCCGGCTTCACGTTATCGACAACGGTTCTCCAGAAGGCCTTCCACGTTTGCGGCTCGAAATCCGTTTCCAACAGGGATAACGCTCGACGATAAACGCCGCTCGATTCTGATTGCGTGGGAGCACTGTCTTCCGCTGGCGGCGTCTCGGCCATATCGTTCAGCTGGCGCAGCGCTACGGTACCGCCCTGCCCTTGAACTTCTCGATCTTTCTGTCGGTAACGATCGTTGACTTTGTTGCGTGTCACGGTCCATAACCAACCTCGGAACGATTTACCTCGAGCCAAATCGAACTTCGTCATGTTGCGAGTCAGTGACTGCAGCACATCTTGCATCACGTCCGATGCGTCATGCGGCTGCAAACCATGCTGCCGAGCCCATTGATAAACGACCGGGCCATAGATGATTGACAGCCGCTCCCAAGCCACTTCATCGTTCGCCTGCACGCGTCGAATCAGGCTTAAGGAAGTGCTCGCTTCGCCATTCACATAAGAATTCGCCATGAGCACATCATACTAAGTTTTATGGCGGTGGTCGGCGATGTTCAAAGCGATCATAGGCAAGACTGCACTTAGCATCAATTCTGAGCCACTCACCTAACAGCTCTAGCCGCGGCCGATATAGGGCATCGCTGTTGCCATCACTGTCATGAAGGCGACGTTTGCCGAAAGTGGCAGGTTAGCCATGTAAACGATCGCTTTTGCCACTTCTTCGGGATCCATCGTCGGCTCGATCGCAGTGGAGCCGTCCGCCTGAGGCACGCCCACTTTCATTTTGGCGACCATGCTCGTGTCAGCGTTTCCAATGTCGATCTGGCCGCACGCGATGTTGTATTTGCGACAATCTAGATTGGTTGATTTCGTCAGGCCCGTAACCGCATGCTTCGTGGCGGTATACGCGATCGATCCGGGGCGTGGAACATGCGCTGAAATCGAACCGTTGTTGATAATGCGACCGCCCATCGGGTCTTGCGATTTCATGACTCGAATCGCGGATTGGGTACACAGAAAGACGCCCGTCAGGTTCGTGTCGACGACGCGTTGCCAGTCGTGCACATCCACGTCTTCGACGGAAGCGCCCGCCACGTTGATCCCGGCATTGTTGAACAATAGGTCCAGCCGGCCGAACTGCGTCTTCGTTTGCTGAAACACCTCTTCGACAGACTCAGCCGAAGTGACATCTGCTACCGCCACGTGAGCCTTTTTCGCATTCTCGCCAGCGGCGGACTTTGTCTCTTCAAGCTTCTCTCGCGTTCTGCCAACCAAAACAACGTCGAACCCATCGTCGATCAGCGCCAGCGAAACCGTCCGTCCGATGCCGCTGCCCGCTCCCGTTACGATAGCAGTACGTAAACTCATATCGCTCCGCCCTTCCTTTCAGATACAAAAGAACCGTACGCAAAGAGAATACACAGCTCGAATGGTTCGGCCGACTTAGCCAGCACGCCGCTTCAAAGCATCTTCGGCCCAAGGAGCCAGCTTCTCTCGAAATATCTTCGCGTTGTGACGAATGTCCACCGGAAACTTCTCGTGCATCAAAACGTGCTTACGCTCGATCGAATCCGTAAGCCACGAATTCTGCAACCGATCGTGCACCTCCGTCAACAAACCATCGGGGTTGGCGGCAACTTCTTGTTTGTGCTCTGGCCAGACTTCCACAATCATCGCCGGCGTCTTCGACGAACCATCGCCGACCCCAACGAGCGCTGACCGATACACGTGAGGATGCCCGTTGGCAATTGCTTCACACGGGACGGTAAACATCGTTCCGCTGGCCGTTTGGACACGATGCGTCTTTCGACCGCAAAACCAAAATCGATCCTGTTCGTCCAAGTAGCCGCAGTCCCCCATCCGATGCCAGAAGCGACCGTTGTCGTCCGCAATCTTCGCGATTGCATTCGCATCTGTCCGCGTCACGTATTCCGTAGTGACAACGGCGCCCGAGACAATCAGTTCTCCCGTTTCCCCACGTGGGACTTCTTCCGTTTCGCTAATGTGAGAAATCGGATCATCTGTGATTCGAATCACTCGCCACTGAATGCCATCGAAGCGTTTCCCAACGCAGGTACCGGCACCATGCGAACTCTTCTCCGCCGTTTCGTCCAACACTTCGCTGGCACTGATCGAGGCGACGGGCAAAGCTTCCGTCGCACCGTACGGCGTATGAATCTCGCCTTCCTCACTGATGGCGGCTTTCACACGTTTCAGCACGTGCGGCGGCACGGGTGCACCGGCTGACATCACACGCTTAATCGAGGGAAACCGGTCACCGGTTCGTTCACAGTATTTACCAACGGTATTCCACAGTGCCGGTGATCCGAATGATTGCGTCGGCTTCCAATCAGAGGCATGCTCCAGAATGAACTTTGGGTTCACGTCCGCGGGTCGCGTAAAGTCCATCTCGGGAAAGACCGTCGTAACGCCCATCGCACTGTTGAAGAGCCCAAACAGCGGAAACCCAGGAAGGTCGATTTCCCCCGGGGCGATGTCATAGCGGTTGCGAATTTCCGTCACCTGATTGACGAAATTGCCGTGTCGATACAACACACCTTTCGGCGGTCCCGTGCTGCCGGTCGTAAAGATGATGGCCGCAGGATCAGATGGATCACTTGTAAGAGGCTCAAGGACTCGCTGCGTTTGTCGAAGCTTCTTTAGCGTCGTCCCGCCCCAAAACCATCGCCGACCGACCGTGACGTTCAGTTTGGCATTTGGAAACAGCGATCGCTTCAACACGCGGACAGCCTGCGTGATCGGAATCCCAACGAATCCGTCGGGCTTAGCTTCCTGCAAGCATTTCACTAAGTTGTCTCGCCCCATTCCCGGATCAATCAGGATTGTGACAACGCCCGCCTTGAACAGCGCAAAAACGAGCGAGACAAAGTCGATACCAGGTTTGACCAATAGGGCCAATCGCATACCGGGCTGCACGCCAAAGTCATGCAAACCAGCCGCAATCCGCGAACTGTCGTCCTCCAGTTCGCGAAACGTTACCGAGTTGTAGACACGCTTACCGTCCGCGGAACGACCGTTGGGCTCCACCACAGAAATTGCGTCCGGCGTTTCAGTGGCGACGCGAGACAGTTCCCAACCGATGTTCATCGCGGTGACGCCCAGTGCAGTGTGTCGGGGAAATCAGAGCTCAATCTTTGTGCCCAACGCATCAAGAAACGCGCGGATCCAGTTGGGGTGCGCTGGCCACGCTGGACCGGTAATGAGGTTGCCGTCCACATGAGCGTTGTCGAAGCTATCACTTGCCGCCACATAGCTACCGCCGACCGCCTCGATCTCAGGTTGGATCGCTGGATAGGCGCTGCAACTACGCCC
>CAYQMZ010000757.1:0-4072 GCA_964418725.1 uncultured Pirellulaceae bacterium | reverse complement strand
CTAAGAACGTGACGGTTGGCAAGCCATCGGAATCGAATCAGAAGGCTGAGTTCCTGGTTCCACCTCCCGAGCAGGAAGATAAGGTGAACAAGGCCAGCCTCGTGCCAACACCTGCTGAGCTACCAGTCGGTGAGATCCGACCTTCCGCCGCCAATCCGCTGAAGCGTCGTCTGCTGTTGAACGAGCATGTCACGCCAACGGTCAACTGAGCTTCGAGGCGTTTTCGATCGCTCACTGGCGGCATTGGGCTTGGCAGTCCGAACCACGCATGCCATTAATGTGTCAGGGTGGTAATCCGAGACACAAGGGAAAGGCAATTCATGTTCACTGGAAAGCTCGAGGCTATCTTTTTCGCAAGTTCCTCTGACGACGCCATGACTGGTGCTGCGTCGGTCAATGTCGTTGCTGGCCAGGGCGTGGCCGATGATCGTTATTCTGTGGGCGAAGGTACGTTTTCCAAGCAATCGCCGGATAGACAGATCACGCTGATTGAGGCGGAAGCAATCGAAGCGGCTTCACGCGAGTATGGTTTCGAGCTGGCCGCAGACGAAACTCGACGCAACTTGGTGACTCGAGACGTTCCGCTCAACCATTTGGTCGACAAAGAGTTCTTGGTCGGTAGTGTTCGAATTCGTGGCATCCGGCTGTGTGAGCCATGCGCTCATCTTGAACAACGCACCGGCAAAAAAGTTCTGCGAGCACTGACCCATCGCGGCGGGCTGCGGGCCGAAGTACTTTCTGATGGTCAGATACAAGTCGGTGACGAGATTCGCATCGCTTAATCACTGGCAAATGATCGATTTCCAGCAATCATTGAGTGATCAACCACTGGGGGATCAATTACCTGAGTGATTCAAGCGCAGCCAATCGTTTCAGCATCGGCGGGTGCGAGTAGTTCAAGAAGACGAAGAACGGATGCGGCGTAAGGTTGGAAAGATTGTCCTTCGACAGTTTCTTCAGTCCGCTGATCAAATCCTCAGGACGCCCGGTTACCTCAGCAGCGTAGGCGTCGGCCTCGTATTCGTTCTTTCGGCTCAAGACCATCATCACGACCGACAGCAGTTTGCTGACGGGCTCGAACAAGAACGTAAAGAAGACCAAGCTTCCATAGACGGAGACTTGCTCGACACCAAAGGCATCGAATAGGCCTTGGTTGTTGAGGAACTTGCCAAGCAGGAAGAATAGGACGCCCATCTGCAGGATTCCCAGCACGATGGATTGCACGATGTGCTTCTTCTTGAAGTGTCCAATCTCGTGGGCCAGGACTGCGACCAATTCACCCACACCGTTGTTTTGGATCAGCGTGTCGTACAACGCGATCTTCTTGTTCTTCCCGAGTCCAGTGAAGAATGCGTTGGCCTTGGTGGATCGTTTCGAGCCGTCGATCTCATAGACTTCCGTCAGCGGAAACTGGCACTTCGTCGACATCTCTTGGATCGCCGTCTTCAGTTCGCCGTCTTCGAGCGGCTTGAACTTGTTGAACAGTGGCATGATGTATGTCGGAGCCAAGTACGTCATCAGCAGTGAAAAGCTGGCCACAGCGATCCAGCCATAGAGCCACGCGTTGGAATCAAATCGCTCAAACAGGAACAGGATCAACGCCAGGATCGGTGCGCCAAGGATGACGGCCAGCAGAAGGGACTTTGCCTTGTCGGAAAAGAACGTGCCCAGCGTCGTCTTGTTGAAGCCGTATTTTTCTTCGATCACGAATGTATCGTAGAGCTCGAAAGGCAGTCCAATGATCATCGAACCGACGTAGAGTACGGCCATGAAGAGCAGGCCCTGCAGCACATAGTTTTCGGCAACGATACTACGCACCCAGTTGTCGACGATGCCGAAACCGCCGAGCCACCAGAAGGCGAGAAACACCGCTAGTGAGAATGTGTCCTCAATCAATCCGAATCGAGTACCCTCGCGGGTGTAGTCCTGCGACTTCGCGTATTCGTCGGCGTCAAATACGTCGGCGAATTGGTTGGGCAATTCAGGCTTCAGAGCACTCAGGTTCAACATCCGGCTGACGACGTCCAGCAAGAAGAAACCTAAGACCGTAACCAGCACGAAAATGAAGTAGCCGTTGACCATGCATGCCTCGCAGAAATATTGACCATGCAAGTCTACCGCATAGGAATCTCAAGCGCAAGTTTACTGGTGCGTTGCGAGATGCCTGAACGTCAAGCTGCGGGCAGAATGGTCCCAGAATCGACATTGGGAAGCGCAGCACCAACCTTGGAAGGTCGCTCGGTTCCTGACTGAGTTGACGACTCAGTACACCAAGTAAACGGCTAGGCAGGCTAGGACGAGGCCGACGGAAATGATTCCCATCAGGATGGTGCAGATGCTATTCCAAGCCTCGCTATCCTCTTCCATGAATCGCTGCTTGGTCGTGTCGTCGAATTCTTCGATAGTCATGATTGGTGGTTGGTTAGAGTGTGACTACCTAAACATACGACATTCCGACAACCGCGTGAACAGCCACTTTCCGCGATTTGACGGTGAATCGGTCGAATCGTCGACAACCACTAGGTAGGTGCATCCTCTTGATACGCAAATTTACTTGACTGACGCCTTGGATCTGACATATTGCGACTCAGAAATGCGGAAAAACTGGGCTCTACCACATTGTTTCGATGGCGCATCCTCAGTCGTGCATGGCCACCGAAACCTACTTCTTGACGGGGTTAGGGAGTGACTGGTGTGGGCCCCGCGAACTGAATCCTTGGGGGAACTGCTCTGAGACCTGTGAACTGGTTTTCTGCGCTGGCAATGGTGGGGCTTTTGCCACTTGCTGCGAACGCACAGATGTTTGCCGCGCCTGACGGCGGTTGGGCATATACCTACGACGGTGTGGGTGTCGAAGCAAGCGATGATCCGTTTGCTTCCTTGGACGGCTCATGGGACCACGACAACGGCTCCGATCAGTGGGACGGCAGTGGTATCGGAGATGGCAACCCTGGCGGGGTCAGTGCATTGACCGACGGTGATACCAATTTCATCCGCGTCCAGGATGCTGGGGATCCTCGGTCTGTCAGCGATCTGAATATTTCTGATCCCGGCAGTAATCGAAAAGTCTATCTAACACACAACCTGTTTAGCGATTTCGAAGAAGGGCAAGAACCGGACAACCTGGATGTGATTCTTGATGACGGCATCACACTCTACTTCCGCACGCGTGTCGCAACAGCGGCAACGGGGCCAATTGATGATCAGCACTCGGATGGAACCGTCAGTGCATGGCCAGAAGAAGGACTTGGTTATTGGCAACACATCAGCGGTAAGAGTGTCTTCGCCGTCAAGCAGACGAGCGGTGCCAATATCGCTTTCGGACTTGACTATGGTTCGAACGTGAACGAAGACCTGTTTATTGATGAAGATGACAATCCAACGCAAGGCTTGATCCTGCCTCATATCCTTCCCAGCAATGACCTCAGTGGTGACTCTGATCCAAACAACACTCCAGAGACTTCCAACGAGTTTGGTCAAGTTGTTCCCGTGGAAGACATCACCGAATGGCAGGAGTTCTGGGTGACGATTGAGGGAGGCACCACGAACATCAACGACTTTGAAGACGGTACGCACATCGTCAATGTCTACCACGGCGAAGCCGACGATCCACTGGCTGCCCAGACGTTTGGAATCAACGCCGCCAGCGGATCGGACTACCGAGACGGTGATGAGCAGAGTTATCTAGCCATCGGAGCTGGTGCGACGCCTCGCGCCGGAGCCTTTGATTTAGACTTCTTCTCGTGGGCACCTGGATTGCACGTGCCATCCATTGCGGACGTCGTTGAACCACCAGCGGGAGTTCCCGGTGACATTGATGGCGACGGTTCGGTTGCCTTCGCTGACTTCCTGATTTTGTCGAATAACTTCGGCAACATGGTCGACGCGGGTACGGGCGGCGACATCGACGGTGACGGCTCAGTAGCTTTCGCCGACTTCCTGATCCTCTCCAACAATTTCGGCTCGACTGCTGCTGCGGCATCGGTACCCGAGCCAACTGGTTGGATGCTCTTTGCGCCGTCGCTTTTGTTGCTTGCGGTACGAAGACGACGTCGTTAAGCACTGTCGAAGT
>CAYQMZ010000756.1:0-4084 GCA_964418725.1 uncultured Pirellulaceae bacterium | reverse complement strand
GGGTGAAGTGGTGAATGCAAGTTCAAACTTGTGGATAAAGACAAGGTTACTACCGGACCTACGAATCAAACGAATTAGTAGCGCACCTCTAGGGCGTATTTAAGAACTGAAGCGGCGTTATTCGCCGCCCACCCTTTCAGCCCGGTCTTATTGCATACGAAACGGTGCCCTCTGCCGCTTCGCCAATGCCTTTCCCACAAAATAAAAATGCGGGGAACTTTCTCGACCTTCGACTGTATAAGTACCCGTAAGCACGTTTTGCAGCCGACAGGAATCGAAACACGTGGCAACCGAAGATCCAGAACTGATTCGGCGGGTAGTCGCGGGGCAAACTGAGCAATTCCGCCCGCTGATCGACCGGTATCAGAGTCCGATCTTTCGCTTTGCATTCGGACTTCTTGGGAACCATGACGAAGCTCAGGACGTCGCTCAAGAGACATTTTTGAAAGCCTTTTCCAACCTCGCCAGTTTCGACCCATCTCGAGCGGTATTTTCGACGTGGCTGTTCACGATCGCACGCAATCGATGCATCAGCGCACTGAAGAAGAGACGCCCCGTGTCCTTGGAACTACCGGACATGATTCAGACCGTGAAAACGGCCGATCCAATTTCACAACAAGAACTCTCTCAGCAACTCGATCGGGCACTGGCGGAGCTTCCCGTCGAACAACGATCCGCCTTCGTTTTAGCTGAGATTGAGGAATTGAGTTACGCGGAAATCGCGCGCATCGAGAATACCACTTTGGGCACAGTGAAGTCACGCATCTACCGAGCGAAACAGCGACTACGTTCGCTGCTCGATCCAGTTATTCGGGAGTCGAAATGAACAATCCCCCGTCATCTCCGGACGGATTCGATCAGTGGGTTGCACATCGTCGCAACGTTCAGCCGCCGGAGGATCTGTCTGAATTGGTCATGCAGCAAATCAACGACACGAGAGCCGTTTACCAACAGACGTTGTCGTTTCGGATCTTGCAGCAGATCGAGCGTTCTCGACTGGCTCGCTGTTGTGCGTGCAGTGGTGCGTTGGCGGTGGGCTGCTTTCCGTTCCTCTTCTTAGCATACGTAGCCAAATTCCTGTAACAGTAAGGAGCAATCATCATGTCGAATGAGATCTCATCGCGACGGATACCGTGGATCGCTTTAGCCTTGTCATTCCTGTCGGCGGGCGTCGGACATGTGTACTGCGGTCGGATTGCTAAGGGGCTGCCGCTCTACTTCGCTTGGCTGCTGGTTCCGCTTGGCGCAATCCTCGCCACGTTCGTGCGTCCCTCGTCGTTTGGGCTGGCAGCCCTTATTCTCGTTCCGTCGGCCATCGTACTTTTCGCCTACATTTATGCCGCGGGCGATGCATGGCGATTGGCGCGTCGCATTGGGTCGAACTACGAACTGAAAGACTACAACCGCACCGGACTCTATTGGCTGCTGATCCTCGGTCAGGCGGTGTATTCCATCGGGCTGATTGTTGGCGTCCGCAGTTTTGTTTACGAGGCTTTTTTCATTCCGGTAAACAATATGAGCCCGACGGTAATTGCCGGAGACCGTGTGCTGGCTCGAAAACTGCTGCCGGATCACTACTTCCCGAGCCGCGGTGACTTGATTGTCTATCGCGATCCTCAAACAACAACAAAAGCACAACAGTTCATGGGTCGTGTTGTGGCGGTCGCCGGTGATGAAATCGAGGTCAGCGGCGACAGCGTAACCATCAATCGCGAAACACTAACACGGCATCGCGTTTCGGACGACAGCTTGATAGCCTTTCAAGGGAAACTGAATGGTCGCGTCTCCTACGAAGAGAACTCGGCGCATCGCTATCTGGTGACTTACGGCGACACAGTAAAAGACTATATCCAGCCGGACTATTCGAGCACGATTCCGGACCAACACGTCTTTGTCCTTGGAGACAATCGTGATCGCTCGAAAGACAGCCGGCACTTTGGCTTCATTCATCGGAACGAAATCGTGGGCAACGTCGACTACATTTATTGGCCGTCGATCTCCTGGTCGCGGTTCGGCCCTACGGACGACCAACTGCCATAGACGATCCGGCACTTCACGTCGTTCGCCGACGCAGGCACGCAAGGCTCCGACTGGCACCGCGTTGGGACTCCGCTAAACTTATCGACACCAACGTCGAAACCACTGACGACCGTGACACACTCTAGCTGCCTGATCGGAATAAGAATGGACCGTACGATTGCTTGCTGGACTACTTGGATAGCCTGCGTCGCGGCTACTGCCGTCACCTCTGGGTTGGCCTTGGCTCAACAGCCACTACCGGCCTCTGGATCGGAACAAGAACTGATCGAACGACTTCAGTCCAAGGCACCATTGTTTGAAAAAGCAAAAGCGTGTCAGCGATTGGCAGTGATCGGGACCGATCAGTCGATTCCAGTATTGGTCGGACTTTTGGGCGACAAGCAACTTGGCCATTACGCACGGATCGGCTTGGAAGCAAACCCGAACGAAGCGGTCGACGAAGCACTAAGAAATGCACTAACCGCACTCACGGGCAACTCCTTGGTCGGCGTCATCAACTCGTTGGGTGCGCGACGAGACGAACAGGCCGTCGAAAACCTGATCGCGCTGTCTCAACATCAAGATCCCAATGTTCAGCGTGCATCGTTGGCCGCACTAGGAAACATCGCCAACGCCAACAGCGTCAGTACGCTACTCGAAAGACTCACAGACGAAGACGTTCGCGTGACTGTCGCCGATGCTTGTCTCACAGCCACGGACCACCTGATTCGCAGTCAACAGGCCGCCAAAGCAACAGAGATTCTGTCTCGATTGCGAAAGGCGGAGCTTCCAAGTCACATCGACATTGCAGCCCGGTTTGCCGAGATGCGTTCTGACTCGACAGACACTCGTGCTCTGATGCTGAACTACTTGTCCAGCGACGACCGAGACGTATTTCGGTTGGGGCTGGAACTTGCACACACGCTGACCGACCGGTCGAGTACCACCGCTCTTCTCAAGCGTTATGACGATGCGGATAACCGGAACAAGGTTCTGTTGCTTCATGTGCTTGGAAGCCGATGCGACGTAGCTGCACTACCGAAAGTGATCACAGCCGCGCAGAGCGAGAATGATGACATTCGCCTGGCAGCCGTCAGTGTGTTGGGGCAAATCGGCGACAAAACAACGATCCCCATCTTGGTCGAGGCAGCTGCATCGGCAGACGAACGCTTATCGGCGTCGGGTGCGCACGGGCTAACCGAGCTTAGCGGAGACGGGATCGATCAAGCGATCCTGGAATTGCTGCAAGAACGCGAGGGAGCTGAACTCATTGCCGTCGTGAATGCCGCGGGCCAGCGAACTATCACACCGGCCATGCCGTTTCTCCTGGATGCCATGAACTCGACCGATGGAGAATTGAGCAACGCAGCGATTGACGCGTTAGGCATGACAGTCAGTGAGGACAAACTGCCCGAGATGTTAGACGCTCTCCAGCAACGAAAGTCGTCGGAAGCATCGTTTCTTAACCTGAAAGCAGCTTTGCAAAAAGCCTGCCAGCGTTTTCCCAATCGAGACTCAGCGGCCTCCGTAATTGCAACTCGCCTGGCTGACAGCGACGAGGCCACGCAGCAGGACATCATGGAATTGCTGATCTATGTCGGTGGTCCCAAGGCACTACAATCCGCGGCGAAACTGGCCAAGCAAGGCAATCGCAACACAGCAGACATCGCGACTCAAGTCTTGGGAAAGTGGCTGACACCGGACGTTGCCCCGGTATTGCTGGAACTCGCAACGGACGGACCAGATGCGTATCGCGTCCGTTGCCTCCGAGGCTACATTCGCGTGATCCGTCAGTTTGGCCTGAAGCCAGCGAAACGACTAAAGATGTGCCAAGCGGCAATGCAGATCGCCACGCGCAACCAAGAACGTACGCTGATCATCGATACCCTGACACGGTTCCCGTCGACAGCTTCCTTGCGAACCGCGGCACGCTATCTGAACGACGACGATTTGAAGGATGCAGCCAGTTTGGCCTGCGTGAAAATCGGCGAGCGAATCGTCGACAGCCAACCCGCGGCAGTACTTGGAGTGCTAACGAAAGTCATTGATGCGACGGATGATCGTG
>CAYQMZ010000755.1:2895-4102 GCA_964418725.1 uncultured Pirellulaceae bacterium | reverse complement strand
GTCAGACTCTCGTGTGGGAAATCTCTTTCTATTAACTGGTGATTGCACAGCTCTCCCTAGGTGTCACCGACTACATGAAAGTGCAGTTATTTGCTGCGCGTTTGTTGCTTGATGGCGCAGTTCGCAAAAAGGCGGCTCTCGCTGTACGCGACGTACAGTTGCGTCGAAAGGGTATGCCATGCAACCAAACGAAAAATTGATCTTGCTCACCGGTGCCACTGGGTACATCGGTGGCCGTCTCCTGAATCGCTTGGAAGAACTGGGGGCCTCCGTTCGATGCTTGACGCGCCGGCCTGAGTCGCTGAAGTCGCGGGTGACTAGCCAGATACAAGTCGCGGCGGGCGACCTGCTTGACGCCGATTCATTGGAGTCGGCGCTTGCTGGAGTCGATACGGCATTCTACTTCGTTCATTCCATGGGAGCTCAGTCGGACTTTGATGACGACGATCGTAAGGCCGCTTTGAATTTTGTTGACGCCGCAAACAAGGCGGGTGTGCGACGCATCATCTACCTGGGCGGTCTGGGCTGCCCTGATGAGAGGTTGTCCAAGCATCTTCGAAGTCGACAAGAGACTGGCGAGATCCTTCGAACCGCGAACGCACAGGTCATTGAGCTTCGCGCGTCCATCGTAATCGGATCGGGCAGTCTTTCGTTTGAGATGATTCGCAGCCTTGTCGAGCGTTTGCCCGTCATGGTGTGCCCGAAATGGGTGCGTGTTCTTGCTCAGCCGATTGCTATCGAAGACGTGCTCGCGTTTCTCGTTGAATCTATTGATGTCCCGATAGAGGGCCAATCGTCGATCGTGGAGATTGGTGGACCGGACCAGGTCTCGTATGGCGACATCATGCAAGAATATGCTCGTCAGCGTGGGGTAAAGCGGTTCATGATTCCCGTGCCGTTGCTGACTCCCTATCTGTCCAGCCTGTGGCTTGGTTTGGTGACGCCTATCTATGCCCGTGTGGGGCGGAAGTTAGTGGCGAGTCTGAAGAATCCCACGTTGGTCAATGATTCGGCAACGGCTCGAAAGCTATTTGCCGTGCGACCTCGCGGCCTCAAACAGGCGATCGCTCGTTCACTGATCAACGAAGACCGAGAGTTCGCCGAGACACGGTGGTCTGACGCTCTTTCTGCGGGAAGTTATCCAAAGACCTGGGGAGGTGTCCGATTCGGCAGTCGGCTCGTTGACTCGCGAACCATGGACGTGGCG